>CAZVNC010000202.1:224-5326 GCA_964628305.1 uncultured Ideonella sp. | reverse complement strand
GCGGTGACGCGCGCGCTGGCGCAGCACCACCTGCAGCGCGACGCCGAGGACACCGCGCTGCGCTACGCCGACGTGGTGGCCGCAACCGTGCCGGGGCTGGACGCGCTGTTCGCCGGACAGCGGCCCGCCGGAGAAACGCTCGCCCAGTTGAAGCGCCTGCGCGAGGTCGGCGAGATCTTTCGCTTCAAGCTCTTCGACCGCGACGGCCGCCAGTTGCTCGTGTCGGACGATCTGGACCGGCCGGACGCGGCGCCGCTGTCGGGCTCGACGATTGCCCAACACCAGCGCAGTGCGAACGTGCAGCAGATCGTGCTCGGCGGCCGCAACTTCGTCGAGTTGCAGAGCGGCGCCGGCAAGCCCGGCCGCCCGGCGCGCTACAGCGAGGCGTACGTGCCGGTGCAGCACGCCGGGCGCGTGGCCGGCGTGATCGAGGTCTACGTCGACCAGACCCGAGCCGAGGCCGGCATCCACACCGAGTACGGCCGTGTCGCGCTGACCGTGGCCGCGCTGATGCTGGCGCTCGCCGCCTTCGCCGGCTGGCACGGCATCCGCCACCTGCGCGACCGGCGGCGCGCCGAGGAGCGCGTGCGCTACCTCGCGCAGCACGACATCCTGAGCGGCGCGCTCAACCGCGCGAGTTTCGCCGACGCCCTCGAGCGCGCCGCGTGGCGCCACGGCCGCGACGGCGGCGCGTTCGCGGTGCTGTGCATCGACCTCGACCATTTCAAGGAGGTCAACGACCTGCACGGCCACGCCGCGGGCGACGCGGTGCTGCGCACTGTGACGCAGCGCCTGCGCGAGGTGGTGCGCCACGGCGACGAGATCGCGCGCCTCGGCGGCGACGAGTTCGCCGTGCTGCAGGACGGCGTCAGCGGCGCAGCCGACGTGCAGCGCCTGGCGCAACGCATCGTCGAGAGCCTGGCGCTGGCGCACGAGGTCGACGGCCGGCGCGTGAGCTGCGCGGCGAGCGTCGGCGCAGCGGTCTTCGGCACCGACGCGACCTCGGTCGCGGACCTGCTGCACAAGGCCGACCTGGCGCTGTACCGCGCCAAGGGCGAGGGGCGCGGCAGCTTCAGCTTCTACGACGAGGCGCTGGATCGGCAACTGCAGTCGCAGCGCGACCTGGTGCGCGACCTACGCGACGCGATCGAGCGCGAAGCGCTGCACCTGAACTTCCAGCCGCAGTACGCCGCAGACGGCGCTTCGCTCGTCGGCTACGAGGCGCTGCTGCGCTGGAAGCATCCGACCCGCGGCAACATCCCGCCGGGCGAGTTCATCGGTCTGGCCGAAGACAGCGGGCTGATCATGCCGCTCGGCCGCTGGGTACTGCGCGCGGCCTGCGCCGAGGCAGTGCTCTGGCCCGAGCCGCTGACGGTGTCGGTCAACCTGTCGGCCGCGCAGTTCCGCAGCGACGAGCTGCTGGCGATGGTCACCGCGGCGCTCGCCGACGCCGGGCTGCCCGCGAACCGCCTCGAGCTCGAGATCACCGAGTCGCTGCTGATGAGCAACACCGAGCGCGTGCTGCGCACGTTGCACGCACTGTCGGCCCTCGGGGTGCGCATCGCGATGGACGACTTCGGCACCGGCTACTCGAGCCTGGCCTACCTGTGGCGCTTCCCGTTCGACAAGGTCAAGATCGACCGCAGCTTCACACAGGGGCTGGGCGAGGACCCGAAGGTCGGGCTGATCGTGCGCTCGATCGTCTCGCTCGCGCATTCGATGCAGATCCGCGTCAACGCCGAGGGCGTCGAGACCGCCGCCCAACTCGGCGCGCTGCAGCGCTACGGCTGCGACGAACTGCAGGGCTTCCTGCTCGGTCGCCCCGCCCCGGCCGAATCGCTGAGCCACCGCGGCGCCGTCGCGACGCCACCGGAACGCCCGGCCGCACCGCAGCCCTCGGGCCTGCTGCCGTTGCTGCCCACGGCATCCTGAACGGCGTCGTCCGCAGGAGTCGGGCTCGGGGCGATCGGGCAGTGCGCGGTCCCGCGTGGGCTCGGCAAGCATGCCGGACGCGCGGACAAGCGAGTTCACACGCCCTCGCGGGAGGGCGCGCGCAACGCTCTGGCGCCACCCGCCGCAGCAACCCGCAGGGCGCGCGCTTGTGCTGGCGCGCACCACGCCGCATCCGATGAGGTCGGACAACCTGGCACGCCCGATCAGGCCGGCGCGGAAGCGCCCAAACTGCGCCGCAGGCCCTCGCAGTGGTCGGCCTGCGGCGTGAGTCCGGCGTCGCGCCGCTCGTCGGCGACCAGCCGGTCGGAAAGCGGGCTGAACATCACGACGCGCACCGGTGGCGGCGGACCGGATGCCGTCAGGTAAAGCGGGATGCCGCGGTCGCGCGACGCATGCTGGGCGCCGGCGAGCAGCAACACCGTCTGCTGCGGCCCGGCCTCGAGAAGCGCCTGCGCGGCGGTGGCCGCCATCGAGCGGTCGCGCGCGATCTGCACGCGCACCATGCCCGACATCTGGGCTTCGGGCAACATGCCGCAGTGGCCGTCGCGCACCTCCTGTGCCAGCAGCACGCGCACCGGCGGCGGCAGCGCGGCGTCGAGGCTCGCGTCGGCCATCGCGGCGCGCATCTGCTCGCGCGCCAGGTTGCCGCCGAGCACCGGCACGCCGGCGCTCACCGCGTTCATCACCACCGCGGCATAGCGCTCCCAGGGCCAGTTGCGCCATTGCAGAGACTGCTGCACCTGCGCCTCGGTCGCGCCGCGCGGCAGGCCGGCGGTGTTCCGGGGCGTTTCGGCCATCTCCAGCACCACGGCCGCCAACCGGCCGTCTGCGGCGAGGCGCTGCACCTCATCGGCGACCTGGCACTGCTGGTCGGGCTGGTCGTGGACCTCGCCGAAGATCACCAGCTCGGCGGACCAGGCGGACATTGCGCCCAGGCTCAGGGCGGCAACGGCGAAGCAGGCGAGGCGCTTCGTGCTGTCAGCATACCGTGCCGAGCGTGGTGTCCGGGATGACGATGAAGCGCGTGGCGCCGCTCGACGCCGCTCCGGCAAGCACACACCGGCGCAGAGCGCGGACCGCTCTCGCGAGCATTCTGCGAGCGACGGGCATCGAACGTGACGCGAGATCCGCCCCCCCCCGCGCCAAACATCCACCTCGACCGCGTCGCCGTGCAAATCCATCAGTTCGCGCGCCGGTCCCGGGTGTCGAGAATGCCAACCATGGCGGGCATTGTGCCGGCCCGCAAACGGATCGGGGCCGCGACTGCGGCCCCGAGTTCCACTTAGAAGTCAGCCGCCGGCGTCAGTTGCCGCAGCCCATGGCCGTGATCCGGTCGTTCGCGGCCTTCGCCTGGACCAGGCCATAGCCGAAGTCGTTGTCGCGTCCGGCAGGGCCAAGATCCATCGCGCTCTTGTTCAGCGAATCGCGCATCTGCGCTGCGGTGCAGTTGTCGTGCAGGCTCCACACCAGGGCGGCCACGGCGGAGACATGCGGCGTCGCCATCGAGGTGCCGTCAAAGAGCGCGTAGTTGCTCTGCGCGACGGTGACCGTGGCCGTCTGTCCGACCTTCGACAGGAGCGACGCGGCATCGTTGCCATCGGCACCGACCGAGGGAATCGCCGTCGCGACGCCGTTCAGGGTGGCGTTCAGCGGCCCCGGGACATTGTTGTAAATCAGCGCCGCAACGCCGCCGCTGTTCTGGCAGTTGAGCACCTTGTCGGAAAACGGAATCGAACCGCGCGCAATCAGGCACACCTTGCCGGTAGCGCCCGGATCGACGGCGTCGCCGATGCCAAAGTTGTACAAGCCGGCGCTCGCGGTCGCGTACGGCGAGCCCTCGACCCCGATCACCGCGTAGCTCGTGCCGCCAGCCGATGCCGAAGCGTCCGTCCCGGTGCCCATCGGCACTGTGGACAGAACGCTGACCCCCGGGCCGGAAATCTCTACGTCCGCGTTGGACTGCGAGAACGAGGCATGCGCCTTGCTCGAATCGACCGCCGCCACCGAGACGACTTCGGCGTAGCCCGCCGGGTACGAGATCGACGTGTCACCCAGGTTGCCCGCAGCGGCGATCAGCAGGACCTTGCGTTTGGCGAGGAAGGTGACAACCAACTGTTCAAGCTTGCTGGAATCCGCGCTGCCGAGCGACATGCTGATGACGTTGGCGCCCGCCTTGCGGCATGACAGCATGCCTTTGACGATCGTTGACGACTTGGCTTGGCCGCTGGCGTCGAACACCTTGACGATATACAGGTTCAGTTGCTTGTTCGGCAGCACGCCGACGACTCCGATCGTGTTATTCACGGCGGCGACCGTTCCGGCCACGTGCGTGCCATGGCTGTTTTCGTCGGTGGACCAGTCGCCGGAACCGGACAGATTGATGCCGTCGAGATGGTTGCCCTGGTGATCTTCATGGGCTGCATCGATCCCTGAATCGACGATGCACAGCGTGCGGTTGCTCGCGGCGGAGTCGGAAACCTGGTCGGCCTGGACCATCGTGATGCCGTAGGGCACGGTCTGGGCCGTCGAGGTTGCGCCTGGCTTTGCGCGCATGACGTGGCGCGTCACGTCTTCCTCGACGAACAGGGCGTACGGGCTGGCCTTCAGCTTCGCCAAAGCGCGCCGCGGCACGTCGATCGCGACCGCATTGACTTCCTCGAACTCGAAAACGACTCGCCCACCCGCGTTCGCGATCGCTGCGCGCATCGCGGCGGCTGCGCCGGGCTTGAAAGCGACGGATACCCGCACGCGTTCCGACGGATCCTTGCCGGCCGCGCTCGCTTGCGGAGCGGCAAGCATGAATGTAGAGAGGGCAATGGTGATCGCCGCGAGTTTCGTTGCGCCGGGTAGACGGATCATGGCTGGTTCCCTTGTCGTGGAGTAGTCAGGCCGTGAAATGTCCACGATTTCAGTTCCGGTTGCAATCCCGCGTTCCGGTCATTCGAGGGTTGACGAGAACTGGGCAACTACCAATCCGATCACGTCACACGTCGACCTCGATCGCGTCGCCGCGCAGTTCCATCAGTTCGCGCCGCGATGCGGCCTCGCCCTTGCCCATCAGCTTGGTGAGGGTCTCGGTCGTCGCCGCGGCGTCGAGTGTGCCGAAGCCCACCGGCAGCAACCGCCGCGTCTCGGGGTTCAAGGTCGTC
>CAZVNC010000202.1:0-214 GCA_964628305.1 uncultured Ideonella sp. | reverse complement strand
CTCGGCGCTCATCTCGCCCAGGCCCTTGAAGCGGCTGATGCTCCACGCGCCCTCACGGCAACCTTCCTTGCGCAGCTTGTCGAGGATGGCTTCGAGCTCGCCGTCGTCGAGCGCGTAGAGCTTGGCGGCCGGTTTCTTGCCGCGCGCCGGCGCGTCGACGCGGTACAGCGGCGGCCGCGCGACGTGCACATGCCCGCGCGCGACGAGCTGCGGG
>CAZVNC010000201.1:0-5333 GCA_964628305.1 uncultured Ideonella sp. | reverse complement strand
GGCCTGCCGCGGCCGGCCGACCGCGATGCGAGCTACGTGATCGGCCTCGGGCTGAAGGATGCGTTGACACACGCCGCGCCGAGCCTGCCGCGCGAGCGCTACCGCGAACTCGCGCTGCGCTACCGGCATCACTACGAGACGCGCCAGCACGAACTGGTGCTGTTCGACGGCGCATTCGAAATGCTGCAGGCGCTCAAGACGCGCCGCCACCGCATCGCCGTCGCGACCGGCAAGACGCGCCTCGGGCTCGACGAGGCGCTCGCGTCGGCGCACATGCAGGGCCTGTTCGACGCCACCCGCACGTCCGACGAGACGGCGCCCAAGCCGGACCCGAAGATGCTGGTCGAGTTGATGGACGAACTTGGCGCCGAGCCCGGCCGCACGCTGATGATCGGCGACACGACGCACGACCTGCAGCTTGCGGCCAACGCCGGCACGGCGAGCGTCGCGGTGAGCTACGGCGCGCACGCCGCGGACGCCCTCGGCGGCCTCGGGCCGCGCCACATCGCAGCCAGCGTCGCCGATCTGGAACACTGGCTGCTGCGGCATGGCTGAATCGGCGCCGACGCAGTTCCCGCCGATCCGCCTTTGCGCGAGCAGCGACCTCGCCGAGAAGGGCCTTGCGTTCGTCTTCGATGTGCTGCAGTGGCGTGAACCGATGCGCGCCTTCGTGCTGCGCTTCGACGGCCGCGTCGTCGGCTATCTGAATCGCTGCGTCCATGTGCCGTCCGAGATGGACTGGCAGCCGGGCGAGTTTCTCGACAGCCGGCAGGAGTTCATCCTGTGCGCGACGCACGGCGCCGCCTACGAGCCGTCGAGCGGCCGCTGCGTCGCCGGTCCCTGCGGGCGGGGCCGGCTCACGACGCTGCATGTCGAAGAGCGCGACGGCGGCGTGTATTGGTATCCTTCCCGCGACACCCGACCGCTGTCATTCAGTGAGCCGCCCGGCACCAAGGAAAGCACCGCATGAGCACCCCCGAGAACCCGTTCGAAGCGGCTGCGAGCGCGCAAGCCGGCTCGTCTTCCAGCGCGCCGGTGGCCGCGCCAGGCACTGCCGACGGCTGGAATCGGGTCGCCGAGCAGTTCGCCCGCGACTACCTGAAGGATCGGCGCAGCGAGCGCCGCTGGCGAATCTTCTTTCGCCTCGTCTGGATTGCCGCGATCATCGCCGTCGTCTGGGCCTTCGTTGCGCAGCGCAATCTCGCGGCGAGCGCGAGCGGCCCGCACACCGCGCTGATCGAGGTGCGCGGCGAGATCGCCGCCGACACCGAGGCGAGCGCCGAAAACCTCGTCGCCGCGCTGAAGAGCGCGTTCGAGGATCCGGGCGCGCGCGCCGTCGTGCTGCGCTTCAATTCGCCTGGCGGCAGCCCGGTGCAGGCGGGCATCGTGAACGACGAGATCCTGCGCTTGAAGGTGCTGCACAAGAAGAAGGTCTACGCCGTCGTCGAGGACACCTGCGCCTCGGGCGCGTACTACATCGCCGTGGCCGCCGACGAGATCTACGCCGACAAGGCGTCGATCGTCGGTTCGATCGGCGTGCTGATGGACGGCTTCGGCTTCACCGGCACGATGGAGAAGGCCGGCGTCGAGCGGCGCCTGCTGACCGCGGGCGACAACAAGGGCATGCTCGATCCGTTCTCGCCGTTGAACGAGAAGCAGGTCGCCTATGCCCAGGGCATGATCGACCAGATCCACGCCCAGTTCATCGCTGTCGTCAAGCAGGGCCGCGGCACGCGCCTGAAGGCCACGCCCGAGACCTTCTCGGGCCTGTTCTGGAACGGCGAGCAGGCCGTCGGCCTCGGGCTCGTCGACCATCTGGGCAACCTCGACTACGTCGCGCGCGAAGTCGTGAAGGCCGAGGACATCATCGACTACACGCCGCACGAGAATCTCGCCGAGCGGCTCGCAAGGCGCTTCGGCACGTCGATCGGGGCCGGCGCGATGCGCGCGTTGCAGGGCAGCGTCAACCTGCGCTAGCGAGACCTGCCCGAGCCGGCCGCGACAAGCGGCAGAGCGCGGCAACGCTTGCCGAGCGGACCGCGATCTGGACCGTCGAACGCAAGGGCCGCCGGCGCTGAGCGCTGACCGGGGGGTCGCTCTTGCGCGTCGTTGCAGGCTGCGGCTTGGCGATCTTCGGCGTTGTCCTACACCGCAACGGCGTGTCGTTCGTTTGCATGCGCGAACATCGCGACCTAGCATGTCCTTCATGGGCTGCGCTGGCGCAGTCGGCCGGCACATGCAGGCCCAGGAAAGGATAGGCCATGAACCACATCCAGCTACACCCCACCGGCGTTCGCCGATCGCTCGTCGCCTTGGCATCGGCGCTATGCCTGTTTCCCGCGGTCGCCGCTTCGCAGCCATCGGCATCGAACTCGCTCGCCGATGCCGAACACACGTACCTGCAGGAGCGCGCCGCCTGCCTGAGCGGCGACACGACGCAGAGCCGCCATGACTGTCTGCGTGACGCGGGCGCGCGGCTCCAGATGGTTCGCAACATGGGCGGCAACGTGCCGACCGTCGATGCGCAGACCCTCGCCGACAACGCGATGCTGCGTTGTGCGACCTTGCCTGCTGCCGACCGGTTCGGCTGCGAACAGATCGTCAAGGGCAATGGCGTGCAGAGCGGCGACGGCATCAGCCAGTACGTGACGATCGTGCCGGCGCAGTAGCGCGGGGTCGCGCGAGCGTTCCGACGCGCGCGCCGCAGGCGGGCGATGCGCGTCGGATTGCTTGTGGTCGGGCGGCGCTTGCACACACTGGCACGGCAGACGACGGCTGCAGGTTCGGTAAAGTCCGGCATCCCGGATGGAATGCCAGCTGTGACGGCCCGAACGCTCCCTGCATTGATTACCGCGCTGCTGGCCGGTGAGAGGCGCGCGATCGCTCGCGCCATCAGCCAGATGGAGCGCGGCGGCGCGCAGGCGGACGCGCTCGGGCGCGCGCTCGCGCCGCATCTGGGCCGGGCGCACGTCGTCGGGCTCACCGGTCCGCCGGGGGCCGGCAAATCGACGCTCGTCAACGCGCTGCTCGGTGCGCTGGTCGCGCAGGGCTCGCGCGTCGGCGTCGTCGCCGTCGATCCGTCGAGCCCGATCAGCGGCGGTGCGTTGCTCGGCGACCGGGTGCGGATGGGCGAGCACGGCGGGCACCCGGATGTCTTCGTGCGCTCGATCGCGTCGCGCGGCCACCTCGGCGGTCTGTCGCGCACGACGCGCGGCATCGTCGATCTGCTCGACGCCGCGGGCTACGACCTCGTCCTCGTCGAGACGGTCGGTGCCGGGCAATCGGAGGTCGAGATCGCCGGGCTCGCCGACACCTGCATCGTCGCCTGCCCGCCCGGCCTCGGCGACGAGGTGCAGGCGATCAAGGCCGGCATTCTCGAGATCGCCGATCTGCTCGTCGTCACCAAGGGCGACCTGCCGGCGGCGCGCAGCACCGCGCGCGACCTGCGGCACATGACGCATCTGCGCCGCGCCCCGATTGATGGCGGCTGGCAGACGCCGGTGCTCGCCGTCACCGCGACGAGCGGCGACGGCATTGCGGCGCTCGTCGAGAAAGTCGGCGCGCACGCAAAGGCTGTCGGGCATGGCCGGCGCCTTCATGTCGGTCGTGATGGCGATCGGTCGGCGTCGCCGCCTACGGCATTTGCGGATTCACCGGCGCGACTCTTCGGCATCGAAGTCGGCGCCGCCAGTACGACCGCATCGCTGCGCGTGCGCGGCGCCCATCTCGACGATGCCGGCGCCTGCGCGCGCAGCGTGATCTTCGCGCTTGCCGAGTGCGCGCTGAGCGGCGCGCTGCGTTCGGCCGGCGGCGCATCGGCCGCCGTCGTCGACGCGCGCATCTCGTACCTGCGAGCGGCGCGCGAAGGCGATGTTCTCGTCGCGCGCGCGAGCGAGGTGTCGCGCACGCCGGATGAGGCCGTCGTCCGTATCGAGGTCGGCCTCGAAGCCGGGTCGCCGATCGCGACGCTGATCGGCACCGTGCGCCTCGACGTGCCGGCGCAGGCGTAGGCCGAACCGGGATCAGCGCCGCGCCGTCGCCTCGCCGCGCAGCCAGGCGGCGACGTCGCGCCAGACCTCGCGGTAGCGCTGCGCGAACTCGGTGTGCAGCCCGCTGTGCGAGCCGCCGTCGAACCACACGAGCTGCTTGGGCTCGTGCGCTACGTCGTAGAGCTGCTGCGTCTGCAGCGGCGGGATGGTCGTGTCGGCGGTGCCGCTCAGAAACCACTTCGGCGCGTCGATGCGGCCGATCTTGGCTAGTGAGTCGAACCGCTGCGTGACGAGCGGCACGACGAGGATGCCCAGCGGGCTGCTGTCGCGCGCGAGATCGGGCATCGACGTGAGCGCCGATTCGACGACCAGCGCGCCGTAGCCGGGCGGATCGCGATGGCGCAGCGCGAGCTCGATGGCGACGCCGCTGCCCATCGAGTGGCCGAACAGGACACGCCGATGCGGCTGCGGCACGCGGCGCACGAATTCGGCCCACGCCGCTTCGGCGTCCTGCACGATCGACGCCTCCGACGGCAACAGCTTCGAGCTTTCGCCCCAGCCGCGGTAGTCGATCGCGAGCACCGAGAAGCCGGCGTCGTGGATCGCCGCAATCTTCGGCCGGTTGAAGTAGATGTTGCGAAACGTCCCGTGCAGGTAGAGGACGGCCGGCGCGCCGGGCGTATCGGCAGCGATCCAGACCGCGCGCAGGCGCTCGGGTGCGGCCTCGCTTCGCGCTGCGGCCGGCTTCGCGTCCGGGTCCGCGCCGGCCTCACGCGGCAGATCGATCCAGAACGCCTCGTCGTGCGCACTGACCGGCTTCCAGTCGGCCATCGTGCCAGTCTGGGGCTTGTAGACTTTCGCCCTTTGCTGGGTGTCGATCCAGGCGCACCCGGCCAAAGCCGTGACAATCCACGCCGCGGCGGCGAACGCGACCCAGCGCCGCGCGCTATCGATCACCCAACGCAAACTGCCCATGAATTCATCGCTTCAACGAATCGAACGCATTGTCCGCGCGCTCGCGCTGGCCCTGCTTTGCGGCACCGTGCAGCCCGGCTTTGCGCAGGACACGAAGCCGATCGGCAAGTGGGATTTGATCGTCAGCCCCTACACCTACCACTTTCACTACAGCGAGGACCACGAATACGTCTATTCGGCCGGTCTGCTGCGCCGGCTCGACAATAGCTGGGTCGCCGGCGCCATCGCGTTCTCCAACTCGTTCGGCCAGCCGAGCGTCTATGCCTTCGTCGGCCAGCGCTACGTCAATCCGTTCGGCTGGGACAAGTGGTTCCTGCAGTGGACCGGCGGACTGCTCTATGGCTACGTCGGCGAGTTCAAGGACAAAGT
>CAZVNC010000200.1:0-5368 GCA_964628305.1 uncultured Ideonella sp. | reverse complement strand
AGCAGCGTCGGGTCGTCGCCGGGAACGACCGGCGAGCTGGCGACGACGGCGTGGCCCTTGCTCTCGAAGAACTTCAGGAACGCGGTGCGGATGTCGGAGGCTTTCATCGTGGTGATTTTCGTCGTCTCTCGGTCTGCGCGTCAGCGCAGGTCGGGGTTCAGGTACAGCGCGACGCCGACGCGGCGTGCCGCCTCGGCCAGCGGCCGGTCTTTGGTTGCCAGCGGCAGGCGTTGCTGCAGCGCGGTATCCAGATAGCATGCATCGTAGGCGGACAGGTCCCAGTCGGCCGCGCGACGCGCCCAATGGCGCGCATCGGCCTGTGCCGGCAGCGATTGCAGGCCGACGGCGTCGATCCAGGCCCAGCTTTCTTCGAGCGCCGCCACCGTGATGCGCCCGCTGCGCAACGCGCGCGCGAGGATGTTGCCCATCTCCAGGTGCCACAGCGCCGGCACATAGGCCGGCGCCTCGGCCATCGAGTGCCAGACTGCGACCGAATAGGCGTCCTGCGCGTCGGCGAAGAAGGCGCCGAGCGCCACCGAACAGTCGAGCACGAAGCCGGACACGACCGCCATGGCAAGGTCAGCGCCGGCCTGTATCGCGCAAGGCGCGCCAGTCGGCGTCGAGCCGGCGGGCCTTGGCGGCGCCGAGCAGGCGGTCGATCGCGGCGCGGCGCTGCGACGCATTGCCCTCGGGCCGGTCGATCGGAACCAGCCGCGCAACGGGCTTGTTGTGCCGCGTGATCACGATCTCGTCGCCAGCGGCGACGCGCGCGATCAACTCGGAGAGACGCGTCTTTGCCTCGAAGAGGCCTATCGTTTCCATCGGCGGTCCACGTGATCTGGTTGATTCAACCAGATTGTATCGGCGGCCGGGCGTTGATACTGTCGCCCTCGCCACCTCACTCGACGCACCCCGCAGCAGCCGCCATGACCGACCCCAGCCAGCGCCCGATCGGCTTCATCGCCGCCGTCCTCATCGCCTTCGGCCTCGCCGCCGGCGGCTTCCTCGTCGGCAAGGGGCTGGAGCGCTTTCGCAGCGCCGACCGCAGCATCACCGTAAAGGGCCTCGCCGAGCAGGACGTGGAGGCCGACTACGCGATCTGGGCGCTTTCGTTTCGCCGCGGCGGCAACGAATTCGGCGCCGTGCAGAAGGCGCTGGCCGGCGACCGCGACCGCGTCGTCGCCTTCCTGAAGGAGCGCCGGTTCACCGACGACGAAATCGAGGTCCGCCCGCTCGAAGTGCAGGACCTCTACGCCCGCGAATACGGCAGCAGCAACCAGCCGCTGCGCTTTCAGGGCACAGGCAGGGTGATCGTGAAGTCGGCGCGGCCGAAGGAGGTGGCGGCCGCGGCGCTGGCGGTGGACCCGTTGATCCAGGCCGGCGTGCAGCTGGGCGGCAGCGATGGCGGCATGTCCTTCGGCCCGCGCTACGAACTGCGCGGCTTCAACCAGATCAAGGCGCCGCTGCTCGCGCAGGCAACGAAGAACGCACGCGAGCAGGCCGAGAAGTTCGCCAGCGACGCCGGCGCCAAGCTGGGCGCGCTGCGCAACGCGAACCAGGGCGTGATCACGATCGGCGACGGCGATGGCAACGACGGCGACGCGGGCAGCGCAAGGGTCAAGCGGTTGCGGGTGGTGAGTACGTTCGAGTACACGCTGGAGTAGCGAGACGCTGCCTCGTGATGGTGCACGAGGTCCAAGCAAGATCGATGTGTCGGCGCGGACGGCCAATCGGGTCTCGCCGGGGGGCGCAGGCTTTCCGATGAAATATGCCACTCAGTGGCATAATGAAGCCTCATGACGTGAGTCTTCAAAACCCGCTACTTCCAGCGATGGATGCGCAAGACGGAGCTCACGGATGCCGCCCTGTGCAAGGCTGTTCAGGAGATGGCCGCCGGCCTGATCGACGCCGATCTCGGCGGCGGCGTGGTGAAGAAGCGCGTCGGGCTGGCGGGGCGCGGCAAACGCGGCGGCGCGCGCACGCTGGTCGCCACCAATCAAGGCAATCGCTGGTTCTTCGTGTTCGGCTTCGAGAAGAACGAACGCGACAGCATCAACGACGATGAACTTCAGGCATTGAAGGACTACGCCGCCGAATGGTTGAAGCGCACAAGCACCCAGCTGGACAACGCCGTTGCCGACGGCACTTTGCAGGAGATCTGCCAATGACCACCACGACCAAGGCCAAGAGCCGCATCATGGAAGCCGTGCACGAAGGCGCACGCGATCTGCACCGTCTGGGCTTCATCGACAAGCGCAAGATGCAGAAATACGACGTGCTGTGTCTGGAACCGGTTCAGGACTACGACGCAGCGAAGGTCAAGGCGCTGCGCGAGCGGCTGCGCCTGAGCCAGGCCGTGCTCGCCAGCGTGCTCAACACCAGCACATCCACCGTCCGCAAGTGGGAGGTGGGCGACAAGCGTCCCAGCGGACCGTCGCAGAAGTTGCTGGACATCATCGATCGCAAGGGGTTGGAAGCTGTTCTTTGAGGAGCCCGCCCACCCCCGCGTCATTCACTCCACGTTGGAATCGCGGGCCGGGCTCCAGGCTCACACCTCGCTGGACAAGAGTCGTCGGGTGCAACGGGCTGCATGCAACTCAAGTCCTCAGCGCCTAAGGCGCCATGGACCTGATTCCGATACGCGTTCCACCTTGCCCGCAGATTCGAGTTCCCGCATGGCGGCAACGATCCAATACTGCTGATTGGACGATGTCGCGTTCGCGTACTCGCCCCAGTCGAAGCCGCAAGCCCGGAAGATTTGCGACAAACGCTCTCCCTCTCCCCCGGGCTGACAATGATTTGAGGCTTGCAAATATTCGAGCACAAGATGCTTCGCTGCCCATCGCAGGGTACGACCTCGTTCTTCGAACTCTTTCATGGCTAACGCTTTCGACTCGTGACAACGATCTCGACGATAGAGCCTGTGCGCGGTGAGAGCAACCAGATCAACTCAAGAACGGTGCGAGTCGAGTCAAGCTACGCTTCGTGCCGGTCTTCATCGACGGGATCAAGGGGCACCTTGCGGCATTTGGCCCGCCGCTGCCGCCGCATGCCGCCACACCGCATATGGAATTGGCGTTGGCGGCTTGAACAACTACAGCATCGTCGTCGCGTAGCGATGGCGGAATTCCGAGCAGATCGATCGCACCATGCGGTCGTAGCGCACGCGAGAGTCGGTGTGCGCAAACGGCGCCGATGTGGCAACGCTCACCGGCGAGCCGGCGTTGCGGCAGTCGATCACCGTCACCCCGATCACGTCGTAGCCGTAGCCGCCGAGTTCCGTCACCCGCGGCACGGCATGCGAAAGCATCTGGACAACGCGCAACGCGTCCACCGGCTGCTCGTGCCGCGTCACCTTGCCGCTCGTGCCCGGCGAGCGAAACGTCTGCGCTGCATTGACGAGCGTGAACGAGACGGTGATGCAGTTCGGCGCAGACTTGCGGACAAGGTAGCGGGTCGCGAGGATCTCCGTATGCAACCGCGGAATCGACTTCACGTGCTCGCTCATGCATGCCTTCGCCTCTATAGCGACGGCGACTTCCGACACATCGTCCTTGCGTTCGACACGAACCGGGGGAAGCTCCTGCAGCGCAGCCCGATCCTCGTCGGACAGCACGATGCTCAGTTCGGACGCCATGACGGCGAAAGTCTTCGATCCGGCCCGCGAACGCTGCGGATCGGCGAGCGTCACCACCATGTCGAGCGTCTTGTTGATCGGGCCGACCATCACGTGGTTGACGGCGAATGCGATGCGCCGGTCGGCCGCGGCCTTGCGCAGCACGTCGCACTCGAGCAGCAGATCGAACATCAGCGCCCAGCATGCGAGCTTGGAGTGATGGTCGCTGCGCGAGTGGTACTGCCAGGCGTCCGCGCCGCGCACCGCGCCTCTCGACGTGGCGATGCTCATCGTGCGTGCGATGATGTCCGGCCCTCTCATGCCCTCGTAGCTCCCCGTTTGTGCCGACCCGAATCCAGGACCGTCGCTTGCTGATGCGCAGCGTGCGCCGGCTGGATACCGCGCCCGAACTGGCGCTGCGGCGCTTTCTGCATGCGAAAGGTTTGCGCTACCGGCTGCAGGTGCGCGGCGAACCCGGCACGCCGGACCTGCTGCCGCCCAAGCGCGCGACGGCGATCTTCGTGCATGGCTGCTTCTGGCATGGGCACGATTGCAGGCACGGTGCGGTGGCGTCGAAGACGAACGCGGCGTTTTGGTCGGCCAAGATCGCCGCCAACCGCGAGCGCGATGCGCGCAAGCGGCGCGAGCTCGAGGCGCGCGGTTGGCACGTCGAGATCGTCTGGGAGTGCCAGCTCAAGGATCGCTCGCGGCTCGAACGTCTCGCGAGCCGGCTCGCAAGCCGTCAGCGTGGCTCGCGCATCGCGTCCAGTCCGCGGTCGAGCGCGCCCGCCGCGCAAGCCACCGCCGGGCCGCGACACACGCGAGCGGGGTGACCGCGCGGCGTTGACCGCTGCGCATGTGCAGGCTCCTTATGATCGTGCAACAGGCGCGGCATTCGCGCCCCGCAGAGGCAGCCCATGGACACGAAGACCCACCCACTCGCCGCGCTGAACGACGCGACGCTCCTGAAGACCGATGCCCTCGTCGATGGACGCTGGATTGCGGGCGCGTCGCGCTTTGCCGTCATCGACCCGGCGACCGGCGAGACGCTCGCCGACGTCGCCGACCTCGGCACGGCCGAGACGCAGGCCGCGATCGACGCCGCCGCGCGCGCCCTGCCCGCCTGGCGCGCGAAGCCGGCCAAGGAGCGCGGCGCGATCCTGATGGCGTGGTTCCGGCTGATGCAGGAGCACGCCGACGACCTGGCGCGGATCATGACCGCCGAGCAGGGCAAGCCGCTCGCCGAGGCGCGCGGCGAGGTGCTCTACGGCGCGAGCTTCATCGAGTGGTTCGCCGAGGAAGGCAAGCGCGTCTACGGCGAGACGATTCCGGCCACCGCGCCCGACAAGCGCTACCTCGTCATCAAGCAGGCGATGGGCGTGTGCGCGGCGATCACGCCGTGGAACTTTCCGATTGCGATGATCACGCGCAAGGTCGGGCCGGCGCTCGCGGCGGGCTGCCCGGTGATCGTCAAGCCGGCCGGGCAGACGCCGCTATCGGCGCTCGCGGTGGCCGAGCTCGGCCAGCGCGCGGGGCTGCCGCCGGGGGTGCTGAACGTGATCACGGCGGCAAAGTCGGCCGCGATCGGCAAGCTGTTGTGCGAAAGCGAGACGGTGCGCCACCTGTCGTTCACCGGCTCGACCGAGGTCGGGCGCATTCTCGCGGCGCAGTGCGCGCCGACGATCAAGAAACTCTCGCTCGAGCTGGGCGGCAACGCGCCGTTCATCGTCTTCGACGACGCCGATCTCGACA
>CAZVNC010000199.1:0-5369 GCA_964628305.1 uncultured Ideonella sp. | reverse complement strand
GCGGGCGCAGGATTTCGGCGCCGGAAATCCGGTGCGCGGCGGCACGATTTACCTGACCGCGACCGACGCCAGCGGCATGATGGTGAGCTTCATCCAGAGCAACTACATGGGATTCGGCTCGGGCGTCGTCGTGCCCGAATTCGGACTGTCGCTGCAGAACCGCGGCCACGGCTTCTCGCTCGACGCGGCGAGCGCCAACATCGTCGTGCCCGGCAAGCGGCCGTTCCACACCATCATCCCGGCGTTCCTGACGAAGGACGGCGCGCCGGTCATGAGCTTTGGCGTGATGGGCGGCAACATGCAGCCGCAGGGCCATCTGCAGACGCTCGTGCGCATGCTCGACCACGCCCAGCATCCGCAGGCCGCGTGCGACGCACCGCGCTGGCGCTTCAACCAGGGACTCGAGATCAACATCGAACCCGGCATGCCCGCGGACACCGTCCAGGGCCTCGCCGAGCGCGGACACCGCTTCAACGCGATCGACGACAGCTACATGGATTTCGGCGCCGGCCAGTTCATCTGGCGCCTCGGCGATCCGGCGCAAGAAGGCTACGTCGCCGCGAGCGACGCGCGGCGCGACGGGCAGGCGGCGGCGTTCTGAGGGCAGTCGCTGCCCCACGTCGTCAGCGCAGGGCCGGGCGTTCGCGCGCCGCCTGCGCCCTGCGCCAGTGCAGGTACGGAATCGTGACAAGCGCCGACGAGACGAGGTAGGCGCCGATCAGCACCATCGTGCGCGGGCCGGGGAACGCCGAGGCGACGAGCACCGCAATGCCGACGTGGCGCGTCGCGCAGGCGATCGCGAGGCCCGTGCGGTTCGCCGGCTCGGGCCCGCCGAGCGCGTGGCCGATCGCGAGCGCGATCGCAAGCAGCGCGGTCAGCGCCGCAAAGCCTTGCCAGCGTATGGCGGTGAAGACGTCCCACTGCAGCACCAGGAGGACCAGCGCGGCGACGCTCAGCACGAGGCCGGCGCCGAGCATCAATCGATCGGCGACGCGATCGGCGCGTGCCGGGATCGCGAAGCGCAGGACGAAGCCGGCGCCAAGCGGCAGCAGGAACGACTTCGCGAGCACGCCGCCTACGACCAGGGGATCGAGTTCGACCTCGACGCCGAACTGCCGGCCGACGAGCGCGATCCAGGCCGGGACGAGCACGATCGCGAGCAGCGACGAGGTGACGACGAGGCTGAACATGTAGCCCTTGCCGCCGACCGCGCCGAGCTTGCGCGGCAGCAGCGGCGCGCCGGCTGACACCGCGAGCACGAGCAGGGCCGCCTTGACGCCGACCGTGAGCGGCAGCAACGCCACCATCAGCAGCGCCGCCGCCGGCACCAGCACGACCATCGCGAAAAGCGAGCGCGCGAGCAGCGCCGGGCGGCGCCACAGGTAGCCCAGATCGGCGGGCGTCGATCCGATGCCGATTGCGAAGATCAGCACGACGACCGCGAGCTTGAGCGCGATCAGCAGCGTCTCGGTCATTGGCGGCTCGCAGCGGCGTGGCCGTGCGTGATCGGCGTCAAGACCGCGATTCCCGCCTGCGCCTCGCGATTCAGCGCTTCGGCTGCACCGACTCGCGCGCCATGGCGCGCTGCGCCTCCTGCTCCTCGAGCAGCTTGTACGCGGTGTAGTACTTGTAGATGTTGGAGACGTAGGTCACCGTCTCGGGGCCGATCTTGTCGGCGGCGACGAGTTCGACGTTGCCGAACCAGCGGTTCGGGTCGAGCCCTCGCCTGGCGGCCTCGCGCCTCAGGCTCGCGACACGAGCCGGACCGGCGTTGTACGACGCGAAAGTGAACAGGCCCTTGTTGAGCCGCGTCATCGGTTCGTCCGCATAGTAGCGGTCGATCATGAAGCGCATGTACTTGACGCCGCCGTTGACGTTGTTCTCCAGCACCTTGATGTCGCCGACCTGCAGTTCCTTTGCGGTCGCCGGCATGATCTGCATGATGCCGATCGCACCTACCGCGCTCTTCGCGTTCTGGTCGAGCTGCGACTCCTGAAAGCCCTGCGCCATCATCAGCAGATAGTCGACGTCGTACAGCTTGCCGTACTTTCGAAACAGCTCGACGACCTGACCGAAGCGCCTGACTTCGTCGCTGCCGACCGCGTTCTTGACGAACTTCTCGCTCTTGACATAGCGGTTTACGGCCGAATTGCCGAACTGCGTGCCGGCCTTGTGGGTCTTGACGAAGGCGTTCAGCGCGGTCATCAACTTCGGGCTGTCCTTGCGCAGCATGAACGCGTTGTCGGCGCCGCCTTCCAGCACCGCGCCGCCCTTCGACTGGAACTTCGTGAAGACCCGGGACCACATGACCGCCTTGTACCTGTCGACCACCGTATGCGGCACGAGGCCGGCGTTGACCATCTCGAGGATGTCCTCGGCCTCGAGGTCCTCCGGCGCGGCGCGGATCACGACCGGCGCCTTGCCCTCGGCCTCGAGTTTTGCGTTGAGGGCGACGAGGTGCTCGTGGTAGCTCGAGGTCGGGCGCACGAACACCTGCTGGCCCGAGAGCTGCTCGATCGCCGTCACCTGCGGCCGTCCCGGCGCGGTGACGACGATCTCCTGGATGTCGGAGAACATCGGGTCCGAGAAGTCGACCCGCGCGCGGCGCGCGGGCGTGACGGTCAGGTCGGCGAACACGACGTCGCCCTTGCCGGCGGCGAGGGCGTCGATGATTTCGTCGCGCGGCGTCGGCAGGAACACGACGTGCACCTTCAACGCCTTGGACGCGAGCTTCGCGTTCACTTGCCGCTCGAACGCGGTGAACACGTCATAGCTGATGCCGCCCGGGCGGCCGTTCTGGACGTAATAGAAGGTCTTGGAGGACGGCACCAGGGCACGGATCAACCGGCGCCGCACCATGGCGTCGAAGTCGCCCTTCCATGGCCGCATGCCGACCGGCAGGCGGCCCAGCGGCGCCGACGCCTCGGGCGCCGCCGCTTCGGCGGCACCACCTGCCGGCGTCGCAGCGACCGCGCAAGGGGACGGCAGCAGGCCGGCAACCCATAGGGTCATCGACGCAACGAGCGCACGCGCAAAGACAGACATGGCTCAGGACCCGAACACGGCGACGCCGCATCCGCATCGTATCGGGCGCCGATCCTGCCGGCAACCTTCCAGCCCTCGCCGTGGCCGCCGCAGAGGCCGGGTCGGTGCCGGAACCCGCCGCGCGACCGCTTCGTAGAATGCCGCGCAGATGAGTGACGCCCTTGCCGAAGCGGCAGACGAGCCCGCGCTGCTTCCCGGCCTGCTGCTCGCGACCTTCGGCGCGATCGCTTTCTCGGGCAAGGCGATCATCGTCAAGCTTGCGTACCGCTACGACGTCGATGCGGTGACGCTGATCATGTACCGTATGCTTTTCGCGCTGCCGCTGTTCGTGCTGCTGGCGTGGTGGTCGGGGCGCGGCAAGCCGGGCCTCGAGCGGCGCGACCGCTGGACCATCCTCGGTCTCGGCTTCTCGGGCTACTACCTCGCGAGCTTCCTCGACTTCGCGGGCCTGCAGTTCGTGAGCGCCGGCTTCGAGCGATTGATCTTGTACCTGAACCCGACGCTCGTCCTCGCGCTCGGCATGCTGCTCTTCGGGCGCCGGGTCGGCGTGCGCCAGGTCGTCGCGCTCGCGGTGAGCTACGCCGGCGTCGCGCTCGTGTTCTGGCACGAGATCGGCGCCGCCGGATCGAACGTCGTGCTCGGCGCCGGCCTCGTCTTCGCGAGCGCGCTGAGCTATGCCGTCTACCTCGTCTACAGCGGCGAGGAGGTCAAGCGCCTCGGCGCGCTGCGCCTCACCGGCTGGGCGACGAGTGTCGCCTGCGTGCTGTGCATCGCGCAGTTCTTCCTGCTGCGCCCGCTGGCAGCGCTCGCCGTCGCGCCGCAAGTGATCTGGCTCTCGATCCTGAACGCGACGCTGTGCACTTTCGCGCCGGTCCTGATGATGATGATGGCGATCGAGCGCATCGGCGCCACGATGGCGGCGCAGACCGGCATGATCGGGCCGCTGTCGACGATCGCGATGGGCGTGCTGATTCTCGGCGAACCCTTCACGATCTGGATCGCGGCCGGCACGCTGCTCGTGCTGGCCGGCATCTGGCTGCTCGCGCGCTCGAATGTGAATGCCTGACCGCTGGCGACCGCAACGCGTTACGCTGCGGTCACGCGTCCGCACCCGGGGAAGGCGAAGATGATGAGACGACTCGTCGTGCTGTTCGCAGCGCTTGCTGCATCGCTTGCGTTCGTGCTCGGCGCGCAGGCCGTCGAAGTGCGCTACTACGAGTTGCCGCGCGGCGCGCGGGCGCACGACGTCGCACCCGATCCGAAGCCGGGCGGCCCGGTCTGGTACACCGCGCAGGGGCAGGGCGCGCTCGGCAGGCTCGATCCGGAGAGCGGCGAGGTGGTGCAGATCGAACTCGGTCCAGGCTCGGCGCCGCACGGCGTGATCGTCGGCCCGGACGGCGCGCCCTGGATCACCGATGGCGGCCTGAATGCGATCCTGCGCGTCGACCCCGCGACGCGGGAGGTCAAGCGCTGGGCGCTGCCCAGGGGCGGCAACGCGAACCTCAACACCGCGACTTTCGACAATGACGGCAAGCTGTGGTTCACCGGCCAGGCGGGCATCGTCGGCCGGCTCGATCCGGCGAGCGGCAAGATCGAGACCTGGAAGGCGCCGCGCGGCCGTGGGCCCTACGGCATCGCGACGACGCCGGCGGGCGAGGTCTACTTCGCGTCGCTCGCCGGCAACTACATCGCCCGCATCGACCGCAAGACCGGCGCCGCGACGACCATCGATCCGCCGACGCCGGAGCAGGGCGCGCGCCGCGTCTGGAGCGACGCTGCGGGCCGGATCTGGGTCAGCGAATGGAACAGCGGCAAGGTGAGCGTCTACGACCCTGCCTCCAAGGCGTGGAAGGAGTGGAAACTGCCGGGCGATGCGCCGCGCGCCTATGCGGTCTGGGTCGATGAGCGAGGCGGCGTCTGGTTGACTGATTTCGCGGCGAACGCGATCGTGCGCTTCGATCCGAAGACTCAATCCTTCGACAGTTTTTCGAGCAACCGCAGCGGCGCGATGGTGCGCCAGTTGCTCGGCCGCGCGGGCGAAGTCTGGGGCGCGGAATCGGGCAACGACCGGCTGGTCGTCATCAAGCACTGAACCTAGATTCGGCAGTTGACCGCTTTCCTCCGCTGGCTACACCGCATGAACACCGACGCTCGCGTCCACGACCACCTTCACCGCTTGCGTGAGAACGCTACGCACCCGATCGAGCCACGCTGCGACGCGCTGGCCGCGTTGCTCCTCCTCGCGGGCACGAGCCCGCAGCGTCGTCGCGCCTTGCCAGCCCGCCGCATCGCGGCCCGCTCGGGCGCGTCCAACTGCCGAATCT
>CAZVNC010000198.1:0-5404 GCA_964628305.1 uncultured Ideonella sp. | reverse complement strand
TGGGAGTCGCCTCATGAGCAACTTCATCGGCCCCTATGAACAGACCGATGCCGCGAAGGCGGCCCATGACGCGCGCTGGGAACGCATCATGGCCTGCGTCCGGCTCGAGCAGCCCGACCGCATGCCGGTCGGGCTGCACTGCTTCTTCTGGCCCGCGACCTACGGCGGCATCAGCTTCAAGGAGCTGATGTACGACTACGACAAAGCCAAGAAGGTCTGCTTCGATGCGGTGCAGGAGTTCGAGCCGGACGGCGTCTTCCCGCTGATCCTGGGCACCACCCTCGGCAACGCGCTCGAGAAGCTGGAGTTCAAGCAACTGCAGTGGCCCGGCCACGGCGTGGGTGACATGCAGCCGTTCCAGTACCTCGACCGCGAGTACATGAAGGCCGAGGAGTACGACGACTTCCTGTTCGACCCGACCGGGTTCTACCTGCACACCTACCTGCCCCGCGTCGCGGGCGCGTTCGAGGGCCTCGCCCAGCTGCCGTCGCTTCCCGGTCTGCACTACTTCCGGCTCGTCAACGGCATCCGGCCCTTCGCGCTGCCCGAGGTGCGGGCATCATTCGAGAAGATCGTCGCGGCGGCCGAGGAGGTGAACACGATGTTCGGCCACCACGTCGACTGGGTGCAGCGCGTCAACGCGGCCGGCTTTCCGCTCTTCAACGGCGGCAACTCGGTCTCGCCGTACGACTTCATCGCTGACTACTTCCGCGGCGCGACCGGGATGATGAAGGATCTGTTCCGCCACAAGGAAAAGCTCAAGCTCGTGCTCGACAAGGCAGCCGTCTTCCTCGCCCGCATGACGATCGCCAACGCCAAGGTGGCCAACCATCCGATCGTCTTCATCCCGACGCACTGGGCGCCCGACGCCTTCATGAGTCCGAGGCAGTTCGACGAGTTCTGGTGGCCGCCCTTTCGCAAGATGCTGCTCGAGCTGATCGACGCCGGACTGGTGCCCATGCCGATGTGGGAGTCGGATTGCACCAGGCGCCTCGAGGTGATCAAGGACATCCCTGCCGGCAAGTGCATCTACTGGTTCGAGCGCACCGACATGGTCAAGGCCTTCGAGGTACTCGGCGGCCGCGTCGCGCTGCGCGGCAACCTGTCGCCGTCGACGCTGACGACCGGTACGCCGACCGATGTCGACGCGGCGGTCAAGCACCTTGTCGACAACGTCTGGAACAAGGGCGGCAAGCTGATTCTCGACGGCGCCTTCGGCATTCCCGACGAAACTCCGGCCGACAACGTGCGCGCGATGTTCGCCGCGGCGCGCAAGTACGCCAGCTGAACGGCGCCGACACATGGGCCAGCTCCGGGATGTCGACGTGCTGCGCGAGGTCGAGCGCGGCCGCGTGCCGTCCGCCGTCGCGCGACAGGACCGGCTCGTCGCCTTGCGCGCGCAGGCGATTGCACTCGTGCGTGACGAAGGCCTGCTGCAGGCACGCGCCACCTGGCGCATCGTGGCGCTCGAGGCCGAGCCGGGCGCGGCTGGCCGACTGCACATCGGCGGCCGGACGATCGACGCACCGTGGCTGCTTCCTGAAACGGGTCGCCTCACCGCGGTCGGCTGCGCGGTCGCGACGCTCGGCGACGCGCTCGAGCAGCGAGTCGGCGCCCTGTTTGGCGCGCGTCGCGCTTCGCTCGCCATCGCGCTCGACGGCGTCGGCAACGAGCTGCTGTTCGCGCTGTCGCGCCGCGTCCAGGATCGCTTGCTGGCCGACGCCCGCCGACAGGGCCTGAGCGTCGCCGGCGAACTACGCGCTGGCGATCCGGGCCTGGCGTTGGGCGCGCAGCAAAGCGTGCTCGAGCTCGCCGCCGCGGCCGACATCGGCGTCGGCCTGACGCGCACGATGATGATGAACCCGGCCAAATCGACCTCGATCGTCCAGGGCGTCGGCCACGCGCTGCCGGCGCAGCGCTGGTCGCGCTGCGACCCCTGCCGCTCGCGGGACCGATGCCCCGTCGTGCAGGACGCTGCCTGAAGATGGACACCCGCACCGATCCCTGCGGCGCGACGACCGACGCGCCGCACCCGCCGCGACGCACGTACCGCGTCGCCATCCCGATGCTCGGGCGCGAGCTGAGCTGCAACGACGATGAATCGTTGCTCGCCGCCGCGCGCCGCCATGGCGTGCGCATCGTCGGCGCGTGCGGTGGCCGCGGCAGCTGCGGCAGCTGCGTCGTGCGCGTGAACGAAGGGCGCGTGCAGCGGGACGGTGAGGCTCCGCACAAGACCTGGCTGCGCGCCTGCCGCCTGCAGCCGCGGTCGGACCTCTCGATCGAGATCGCACCGCGCTCGCTCGCGCCGGTCGTCCGGGTCGACGTGCGCAACGCGGGGGAAGACGCGCCGCTGGCGCTGCAGTCCGCCGTGTGCGAGGCGATCGTGAAATGCGCCCCGGCCACGCTGTCCGATCTGGCGAGCGACACCACCCGCGTGCGCCGGGCGCTCGCCGTGCAGCACCCGGCGCTGCACGCGCCACACGCGATCGAGGCGGCGGCGGTCGCCGGCGTTTCGGGCTTGCTGCGCGCCAATGACTGGCGTATCGCAGTGCGCATCGCGGCCGACCCGGCCGGCCCGCGCCTGGCAGGTTTTGCCGCGCCCGGCGCGCCTCTGCTTGGCCTGGCCGTCGACCTCGGCACGACCAACGCCGCCGCCTTCCTCGTCGACCTGAATAGCGGCCGCCGGCTCGCCAGCCTGGGGCTGGAGAACCCGCAGGTAGCGTGGGGCGCCGACCTGATCGGCCGCATCAATCAGTCGATCCGGACGCCCGGCGCCGCCGACGCGCTGCGCCGCGCCGCGGCCGAAGCGATCGACGCGCTCGCGCACGACCTGGCAGGCGCGGTCGGCGCAACGGCTGCCGACATCGTCGATGCGGCGGTTTGCGGCAACACGGCAATGCAGCATCTGCTGGCCGGCTGGCCGGTGGCGCAGCTCGGCCGCGCGCCGTTCGTTTCGGCGTGCGACGAGCCGCTCGACCTGCCCGCGGCCGCCCTCGGCCTGCACCTGGCCTCCGGTGCACGCGTGCACCTGGCGCCGGTCATCGGCGGCTTCGTCGGCGGCGACCACGTGGCCGCGATGCTGGCGACCGAGCCGCTCTGGTCACGGCCCGGCGTGACGCTCGTGATGGACATCGGCACGAACACCGAGATCAGCCTCGTCGAGCAGAACGGCGGCTCGCGTCGCATCGTGTCGGCGTCATGCCCCTCCGGCCCGGCGTTGGAGGGCGGCCACGTCGCCTGCGGCATGCGTGCGGCCGAAGGTGCGATCGAAGGGGTCACGATCGACGCCAGTGGCGCGCTGCAACTCCAGGTCATCGGCCGCGGCCCGCCGGTCGGCCTGTGCGGATCTGGCGTGCTGGACGCGCTGGCCGCGTTCGTGCGGGCCGGCTGGGTCGATGCCCGCGGGCGGATCGCGCACGGCGTCCCCGGCGCCTGCGTGGTCGACGCCGTGCGTGCCATCACGCTCGCCGACGAGACCGCCGAGATCCCGGCGGTGCGCTTCACGCAGCGCGACGTGCGTGCCGTGCAGCTCGCCAAATCCGCCATCCGCACCGGTGTGGCGCTGCTTGCCGCCGAGATCGGAGCGAGCGAAGCCGACATCGACCGCTTCGTCATCGCCGGCGCCTTCGGCGCCTACATCGATGTCGCGAGCGCGATAGCGATCGGACTGCTGCCGCCGCTGCCGCGCGAGCGCTTCACGCAGGTCGGCAACGCGGCCGGCCTGGGCATCCAGCAGATGCTTGCCTCCACCGAGCGGCGCACTCGCGCCGCCCGCCTCGCCGTCGAATGCCGCTACACAGAGCTCAGCTCGCGCGGCGACTTCCAGAAGACCTTTCTGAGCCACATCGGCTTCACACCATGAGCACCTCCTTCCCGAACCTGCGCATCATCGGCGAGCGCATCAACCCCGGTTTCAAGAGCACCAAGTCGCTGTTCGACAACTCCGATCTGCCCGGGATCCAGGCGCTGGCGATCAGGCAGGCCAAGGCCGGCGCGGCTTACCTGAACGTCAACATCGGCGCGCGCGCGCTGACCGATTCGACGTTCCTGGCCGAAGCCATCCGTGCCATCCAGGCTGTGGTCACGTTGCCGCTCTCGTTCGACATGCCCAGCGTGGCCGCGCACGAGCTCTGCCTCCAAACCTACGACGCGGCGCGCGCCGACGGCGCACTGCCGATCCTGAACTCGGTCACCGAGCACCGATGGGACGCGATGAATCTGTATAGCCAGCACCCGTTCAAGGTCATCGTGATGGCCTCCGAGCGCGTCGAGGACGGCGTGGCGAAGAACAACAAGTCGGCCGCCGACATTGCCGGCACCGCGCGCCGTGCCGCGCTGCGCCTGCGTGACGAACATGGCATGGCGCCCGACGACATCTTCATCGACCTCTCGGTGTCGGCCCTGATCGCCGACACCGAAGGCTTGAACCGCGCCACGCTGGAGGCAGTCCAGCTGATTGGCGGCGACCCGGAGATCAAGGGGGTACACATGATGGGCGGGCTGTCAAACATCGGACAGCAATTGCCGCCCAAGGCGGCCGACGGGTCGGACCTCAAGCATTGCCTCGAGAACGCGTTTCTCACGCTGGCCGTGCCGCACGGCTTCGACACCGTCCTGGGGACGCCCTGGCGCGGCTATGCGCCGCTGCCGGAGGACGACTACGTGCTCGTCGCCTACCGCAACTTCCTGCAGCAGTCCGGCACCAACGCGCTGCGCGCGGTGCGCAAGTTCTACAAAGCATGAGCGCGCATGGCCGCCCCAAAGCGCTCATACCGGAGCGCGTCAGCGTGGAGGTTCTCTCATGAGCGCGCCCGAGGCCCCTGCGCAGCGTCTGGCCGTCGTCGCCGGACAGTGGTTCGACGGCGAGTGCCGGCATGGGTTGTCGACACTTCAGGCTATCGACGGAGAGCTTGTCGAAGTCGCCGGCGGTGACCACGGCGCGACGCTCGCCGCGCAGGGGTGGCAGGTCGAGTACGGCGCATTCCTGATGCCGACGCTGGTCGACGCGCACGTGCATCTCTTCCTCGACGGCCAGCCGACCGACGCCGCACTGCGTTCGGCGCACCTGAAGCAAGCGGTCGACGTGCTGACCGAAACCGCGCGCGCGAGCGCACGCCAGACGCTCGCGCGCGGCGTGACGCTGGTGCGCGATGCGGGCGACCGCCACGGCATCAACCACAAGGTGCGCGCCGAAGCCATGCCGTGCGGCAGCGGGCTGGCACGGGTGCGCTCCGGCGGTCTCGGCATCAAGCGGGCAAAGCGCTATGGAGCCTTCATGGCCACGGACGTCGACGACGACGCGAGCATCCGCAGCTCGGTGCGCGAGCTCGCCGCGGTGAACGACGAGATCAAGCTGATCCTCACCGGCATCATCGACTTCGATGCCGGCGCGGTGGCCGACGAA
>CAZVNC010000197.1:0-5426 GCA_964628305.1 uncultured Ideonella sp. | reverse complement strand
AAGACCATCGAGCTGCTGAGCGACATCGGCCGCGAGATCACCGCCTCTCTGGACTTCGATACCATCTTCGACAAGCTGTACGAGCGGGTGAACCAGCTCGCCGACGCCGACGTCTTCGGGGTCGGGCTCTTCAATCCCGAGCGCCAGGAGATCGAATACCGGCTGGCCATCGAGCAGGGCAAGCGCTACGCCCCGTACGTGCGCAGCACGGCCGACCCCGACCAGCTGCCGGTCTGGTGTATCGCGCACCGGCAGCCCGTGTTCATCAACGACCTGCAGCGCGAGTTCTCCAGGTACGTCACGCGCTTCGACGAGCAGAGCCGGCCGCTCGAAGACGGGTCGATGTCGAAGACGCCGCAGTCGCTCATCTACCTGCCGCTCGAGGCCAAGGACCGCGTGCTCGGCATCATCACGATCCAGAGCTTCGAGGCTGCGGCGTACACCGAACATCACCTGAACATGCTGCGCAGCCTGGCCTCGTACACGGCCATTGCGCTCGACAACGCGGCAGCCTACCGGCAGTTGAACGAGCAGGAGCACGAGAACCGCCGGCTCTTCGAGGAAGCCGAACACGCCCGCGCCATCGCCGAAGAGGCCGACCAGGCGAAGAGCGCCTTCCTGTCGACGGTGAGCCACGAACTGCGCACGCCGCTCACCTCCGTGCTCGGCTTCGCCAAGATCATCAAGAAGCGCCTCGACGAGCGCATCTTCCCGCTGGTAGCGAAGGACGACAAGAAGGTGGTGTCGACCATCCAGCAGGTGGAAGACAACCTCAAGGTGGTCGTCAGCGAGGGCGAGCGCCTCACGAAGCTCATCGACGACGTGCTCGACCTGGCGAAGATCGAGGCCGGCAAGCTCGAATGGCACATGGAGGCCGTCACCGTCGGCGACATCCTCGAGCGCGCCACGGCGGCCACGGCGTCGCTCTTCGAGCAGAAGGGCCTGACGCTGGCGATGGAAGTGGCGCCGGGGCTGCCGGCGGTGACCGGCGACCGCGACCGCCTCATCCAGGTGGTCATCAACCTCATCTCGAACGCCGTGAAGTTCACCGACATCGGCTCGGTCACGTGCCGCGCCGAACGGCGCGGTCACGAGGTGGTGGTGAGCGTCATCGACACCGGTCTCGGCATCGCGCCCGAACACCTGCCGCGGGTGACCGAACGCTTTTATCGGGTCGACGGCAGCCGCTCGCGCGACACTGGCGGCACCGGCCTGGGGCTGGCCATCGTCAAGCACGTGGTGCAGCGGCACGGCGGCGAGATCGACATCCAGAGCGAGCCTGGCCGAGGATCCTGCTTCACGCTGCTGCTGCCGCCGTCGCGGGTGCGTCACGACTTCGCGCCCGCCCGTGTGGTCGCTGTCGCTTGAAGCGGCTCATTGCGCGATAGGCGAACACCGCGCCCGCTGCCTTGACGGCGCTGCGCAGGCCGACGTAACGCCGTGCGCGCACCGCGTGTAAGCTTGGCTGGATGAAGCGCAGGAAGATTGCCCTCGGCCTGCTGGCCGTGCTCGTGGCGGCGGGCGCCGCCGGCTGGTTCAGTCTGGACAAGGAGACCCGCGGTCTGCTGGCGACGCTGCCGACGAACCGCGACCTGCTGTTCTGGAGCGAGCCGCAGCGCGACGCCGCGTTTCGCGCCCTCGATCGGCTGCCGATCCTCGCCAAGGCGCATGCCGTGCCTGCCGGCGGCACGCCCTCGCCGCTGCCGCCGGGGCCGCCGCTGAAGCTGGCGGTCGACATCGATGCCTACATGGCGGGCCAGCGCAGCGCCGCGCTGCTGATCGTGCACGAAGGCAAGCTGCGCCTGGAGCGCTACGGGCTCGGCTTCGACGCGCAAGGGCGCTGGACCAGCTTCTCGGTCGCCAAGTCGATCACCTCGACGCTGGTCGGTGCCGCGATCAGGGACGGCACCATCCGCAGCCTCGACGACAAGGTCAGCGACTACATCCCGGACTTCAAGGGCTCGGCCTACGAGCAGGTGTCGTTGCGCCACCTGCTGACGATGACCTCCGGCGTCGCTTGGAACGAGGACTACGGCGACCCGAACTCGGATGTCGCGAAGTTCAACAACCACGAGCCGGAGGCAGGCGTCGACTCGCTGGTGAGCTACCTGCGCAGGCTGCCGCGAGTGGCGCCGCCGGGCACGCGCTGGAACTACAGCACCGGCGAAACCAACCTCGTCGGCCAGGTGCTCGGGGCCGCGATCAAGAAGCCGCTCGCGCAATACCTGTCGGAGAAGATCTGGGTGCCGGCGGGGATGGAGCAGCAGGCGACCTGGCTGCTCAGCCGCAGCGGCAAGGAGATCAGCGGCTGCTGCATCCAGGCCGCTTCGCGCGACTTCGCGCGCTTCGGCGTGTTCATCGTGAACGGCGCGCGCGGCCCCGACGGGCGCAGCGTCGTGCCCGACGACTGGCTGGCCGAAGCCACCACCGAGCGCATCGGCATCGGCCGGCCCGGGCGCGGCTACGGCTTTCAGTGGTGGACCTACAGCGACGACGCGTTCGCCGCCCGCGGCATCTTCGGCCAGGGCATCTTCATCGACCCCGGGCGCAAGCTCGTCATCGCCTCGAATGCCGACTGGGGCGGCGGCGCGCGCGACCCCCAGGCGAGCGACGCGCGCGAGGCGTTCTATCGCGCGGTGCAGAAGGCCATCGACGATGAGGCAGCAGCCAAGCCTGCGGCCGCTGGGGGCTGACTGCGGCACACCGCGCACGTTTCAGCTGGAGGGTTGATTCGAGCGCGCGCCGAGCCTCAGAACATGCCGTTCGCGTTCTTCGCTTCCGAGGGCACGACCTGAAGCACGTCCCAGTGCTCGACGATCCTGCCGTTCGCGTCCAGGCGGAAGATGTCGATGCCCGCATAGTCGTGGTCGCCCGGCCAGCGCTGGTGGCAGTGCAGGACGACATGGTCGTCCTCGGCGAAGACCCGCTTGAACTCCACGCTCTTGCCGGGGTACTCGCGCGCCATGCGCTCGAAGTACAGCGCGAAGGCCTCCTTGCCGTCGGCCACGTGCGGGTTGTGCTGGACGTACTCGGCGCCCGCGTAGCCTTCGATCGGCTCGCGCGGGTGGCACCGGTTGAACATCAGGTCGTAGAAGGCCTTGACGTTGCTCTTGTTGCGCTCGAGCTTGTCCATGTTTGCTCCCACAAACGCGCATTTCGACACCAGCAACCGGACGCTCGCCGCGGGCCGCCGCTCGAGGAGCAGGAGGAGCGCGCCGGTTCGGCGGTGTGCGCCATCGGCGCGACGGTGCAGCGCGAGCTGTTTGCCGGCACCGACCCGCTCGGTCAGCAGTTGCGCGCGGGGAGCTTCTCCTGCGAGGTGGTGGGCGTGATCGCCGCCAAGGGCCAGGGGGCGACGGGCCTGGAACAGGACGACATCGTGGTGCTGCCGCTGCGCACGCTGCAGCGCCGCGTCACCGGCAGCACGCGCGTCAACACGCTGCTGGTGTCGGTGCGCGACGAGGGCGGCATCGACCGCGCCATAGCCGCGCTGACTCAGTTGCTGCGCGAGCGGCGCATGCTGGCCGCGCTGGCCAGCCTCGGGCTGGCGCAGTTGATGCAGGCGCGGATCCAGTTCAAACCCGGCATCAACGCGCTGGCGTTGGGCTTCTCGGCGGCGATCGGCGTGATCTTCGGCTACTTCCCGGCGCGCCGCGCGGCGCGGCTCGATCGGATAGAGGCGCTGCGCCACGAGTGATCCTGGCCGCCAATGCAGGACCCCGGCTCTTTCGGGGCGGCAGTGGAAGTTCGACGCTTCCCGAAGTTGGGTTTGCCGCAGGGCGGATCGGGCAGGTTGAAGAGAGGCTCGCCGATACGGCTTGCTACACCGTCAGCAGCATCAGCCTTTCGATGAAGCGGTCGCGCTCTTCGCGCTGCAGGTGCGCGGTCGGCGCGGCGATCTGTGATTCGGCCACCACGTAGGCATAGGTGGCAAAGGCGCGCCAGCGCGCCTCGGCCACGCCGAAACCGAGCGCCGAGAACACCTGCGCGATGTGGGCGATGCGCGCGCCGTCGGCCTCATCCACCGCCTGGCGTGCCATCGTGTCGCGCCGCGCCCAGGCCCGGATCGCCAGCTCGATGCGCGCCGCACGCTGCGCGCTGCGGCCGCGGTTCGGCAGCGAGATGATGTCGCGCAACTGCTCGCGCGGGTCGGCATGGGCGCGCTCCAGGCGCAAGGTGAGATGCACCGTGGCTTGATCGCGCCAGGCCTGCAGCACGCGGCGCAACAAGTCCTCGCGGTCGCGGAAGTGCCAGTAGAAGCTGCCGCGCGTCACCTGCAGCTGCTGCGCCAGCACGTCGACGCGCACGCTGTCGATGCCGCGGTCCACCAGCACTTCGGTGGCTTCCTCGATCCAGCGCTCGGGCGTCAGCGTACTGCGCGCAGATGCCGCGCTGCGGGGCTTCGGGCGGCGGGGGCGGACGGTGGCGACAGCGGGCATCTGGGCGTGGCTCCTCGGCGGGCGAACGCTAAGTCGATACAGTGATGTATGGAATGGGTAATAGCCCCGATGGCACTCGGGCATTGAGGATTCAACAATCCGCACCGTACGCATACATGAGTGTATGGACACAATCAGACCGCAGCCTGGTTCGACGATCCGCACCGCGCGCGGCGGTCAGCGCATTGCGCTGCGCGTCGAAACTTCCGAACGTCGCGGGCCCGCCAGCCTTGCGAAGGGGCCGCGCCGCGACGCGCCGGCGCGCAGCGTGGCCATGAGTCCGACCCGCAACCACCGTGCCGCCGTGGCGCGCGCGGTACAAGACACGCGGCAGCATCGGCACGCCGCTGCTCGAGAAAGCGCGGTGGTCGGGTGGCGCGCGAGCGCAGTGCGCGCCTTCTGCCCGCGCGACGCATCCGATGCGGCCCGCATCCGCGCGATCCCGGCGACCGAAGACTTCGAGACGCTTGGCCACTGACCCCCAACCCCACAAGGAGACACTCCCCATGAAGCTGATGCACAAAACGATCGCCGCCGCCGCAGCGCTGCTGGCCGCCTCGGCCTTCGCCGACGTGAACGTCGGCGTGTCGCTGTCGCTCACCGGCCCGGGTTCCGGCCTGGGCATTCCGATGAACAACTACTACACCAAGGTCTTCCCGAAGACCATCGGCGGCGAGAAGGTCAACCTGATCATCGCCGACGACGCGACCGACCCCGGCAAGGGCGTGGCCAACGCGCGCCGCTTCGTCACCGAGGACAAGGTGGACGTGATCATCGGTTCGACCATCACGCCGGTCGCGGCGGCGATCGCGCCAGTCGCAGCCGAGGCCAAGACAGTGCAACTCGCCGCGTCGCCGGTGGGCGTGCCCGACGACAGCTGGACCTTCCGCCTGCCGCAGGGCAACGACGTGATGATGCACCCCATCATGCAACACATGAAGAAGCACGGCGTCAAGACCGTCGGCTTCATCGGCTACACCGACGCCT
>CAZVNC010000196.1:0-5437 GCA_964628305.1 uncultured Ideonella sp. | reverse complement strand
CGGCCGTCGCCTTCTGAACGCAGGCGTCGCGATCCACTCGCTGCGCGCGGCGCGGGCGGCGTCGATCCACGAACTCGAGCGTCTCGCCGGAAACGTCGAAGGCGCGATCCACATCCATGTCGCCGAGCAGACCGCCGAGGTCGACGACTGCCTGGCCGCAACCGGCGCGCGGCCGATCGAATGGCTGCTGCGCGAAGGTCTGCTCGACGTCCGCTGGCAACTCGTGCATGCGACGCACGCGCTGCCTGCCGAGATCGAAGGCGTCGCCGCGAGCGGCGCGGGCGTCGTGATCTGCACGACGACCGAAGCCAACCTCGGCGACGGCCTGACCGACCTGCCGCACTGGCTCGCTTGCGGTGTGCCGATCGCGATCGGCTCCGACAGTCAGGTCACGCGAAGCTGGGTCGAGGAACTGCGCTGGCTCGACTACGGCCAGCGCCTCGCGCTGCGCCGTCGCAACGTCGGCGCCCGGCCCGGCGTAGAGCCGGCGACCGCGGCACGCTTGTTCGACGCTGCGCTTGCGTCCGGCGCACCGAGCGCGGGCCTGCCGAAATGGGGGCTGCAAGTCGGCGCCCGGGCCGACTTCCTGGTGCTCGACCCGCGCGACACCAGCCTGCTCGGCGTGCCGCCGTCGCACACGCTCGATGCGCTCGTCTTCTCGAGCCCGGGCGACGCGATCCGCGACGTTTATGTCGCCGGGCAGGCCGCGATCCGCAATCGCCGCCATGCGGATCAGGATGCGATCGCCGGACGCTTCGAGCGGGCGATGCAAGTGCTGTGGACTCCCTCCGTCTGAAGCGTCGTTGCCCGCGTGCTGCTGCGAGCGAGGGCGACGCCGCCGCAACCCGGCTCAGCGCCCGCCGAGCTCCGCGCGCAGGGTTGCGCTCGCACGCAGCGCCCCGACCTCGATGCCGCGCCAGTTGCGCAGCGTCGGCGCGCTGAAGCCGCGCATGAAGTCGCGCTCGGCGTCGTCGAGCGCGACGTGCGCCTCGATCACCGCCGCGATCGCGATTTCGGCGGCGCGCGCGTTGTTGCCGTCGTCGATCTTGATCGCGACGCCCAGACCCTGCGCCGGCAGCGCGGCGCAGTAGACGCCTTCGGCACCGACCTTCATGAAGACGCGCTCGCCCAGGCGCTCCATCACGCGGGTGTCGGTGCGGCCGTGGCCGGCGACGAGCAGCGGCTCGCGCGCGACCGCCCGGCGCAGCCGCGACGCGGCGCGCGCATGGTCCAGCGCGAGGCCGACGCCGCTTCCGACGCGCGCGAAGGCGAGGGCGAGCGCGCGCAGCGGGAACGCGTAGGTCGGGATCGAGCAGCCGTCGGTGCCGCGCGGCGCGTCGGCGAGCGACACGCCGGTCGCCGCTTCGAGCGCGGCGCTCACCTCGCGCATCAGCGGATGATCGGGTGCGACATAGCCGCGCACGTAGCGACGCAGGTCGACGCCGGGCCCGGCCATGCGGCACGCCAGACAAAGGAAGCCCGCATGCTTGCCCGAGCAGTTGTTGTGCAGCGCCGACGGTTCGCGGCCCTCGGCGGCGAGCGCGCGCATCGACGGCTCGTGATACGGCCAGTGCGCGCCGCACTCGAGGCAGCCGGAGTCGAGCCCGGCCTTCGCGAGCATCGCGGCGGCGCTTTCGGTGTGAACCGGTTCGCCGCCGTGCGAGGCGCAGGCGAGCGCAAGCTCGGCGTCGCTCAGACCCAGATCGTCCGCCGCACCGCTCGCGACGAGCGGCAGCGCCTGCAGCACCTTCACGGCGGAACGCGGGAAGATCGGCCGCTCGACATCGCCGATCGCGCTGCGCAGCGCGCCGTCGGCGTCGACGATCGCGACCGCGCCGCGATGAAAGGATTCGACCGCGCCGCCGCGCAGCACTTCGACGAGCAAGGGGTTCATGGGCTGGCCTTCACTTGCAACGCCGCAATGTAGCGCGGCATGCGCGCAACGCGCAGCGCGCGCCGTAGACTTGCGCGGCCCGATCCGGGGCGCCACGGAGGAGAGCGCTTGAAGCTGCGCATGGCCGAGAACTCGCTCTTCGCGATCCTGCTGCGATCGCCGTGGTGGATCAGCATCGCGATCGCGCTTGCGCTCGCGACGGCGGCGATGGCGTTGCTGCCGGCGGCGTATCTCGTCGTCGGCGCGGTTTCGTGCCTGCCGTTTGTAGTGATCGGTGCGGTCGCCGCGCTGCGCCAATGGCGCGCGCCGAGCGCGGCGCAGGTCGGGCAGACGCACGCGGCGGTCGCGGTGATGGCCTGGCCGGCGTTCGCAAAGACGCTCGAGGACGCTTTCGGCTGCGACGGCTACAGCGTGAAGCCGGGCAGCGGCGCAGGCGTCGATTTCGTCCTCGAGCGCAACGGCCGCGTGACGCTGGTCAGCGCCCGGCGCTGGAAGTCGGCACGCATCGGCGTCGAGGTGCTTCGCGCCTTGCAGACCGCGCGCGACGCCGCCGATGCGCAGGATGCGCTGTGCATCTGCCTCGGGCAACTCACCGACAGCGCGCGTCCCTTCGCTGCCGAACACCGCATTGCGATCTGGCAGGCGGCCGAACTTGCGAAGCGGCTGCGCGGGCTCGCGCCGGCGCCGGCATCGCCGCGCTGAGGCGTCAGCCTCTCAGGCCGCGCCGACGAAGGCGCTCAACTCGCCCGCCATGCGCGCGAGCGACGGGCCGTGGATGTACATCATGTGGCCGGCCTCGAAGTAGCTCACGCTGATCTTGCGGAACTGCTCGCCGCGCAGCCCGAGGTGCGAGAGCGTGTAGTCGCCCGCAGCGTGCGGCGTCGCGAGGTCGTAGTAGCCGCTGGCGACATAGACGCGCATGTGCTGGTTCGAATGCATCGCGCGCCGCAGCGTCGCGCCGATGTTGACGTACTTGTTCTCGAAGCCTTTCCACGTCCACTTGTCCCAGATGGGCGCGTGCACGACGTACGGCGCGTCGTCCTCGTACTTCAGCGTGTCCTTGAGGACGCGGTTGATGCCGCTCGCGTAGGCGCCGAGCAGGTTGCTCATCGCGGCGTCGTCCTCGGGCTTCTCGCCGGCGTCGTCGCGATCGACGCCGAGAAAGCGCGAGTCGAGCCGGCCGACGGTCTGGCCGCGGTGGCGCAGCAGTTCCTTGAAGTAGCGGAACTCGCCCAGCCGCAGGTCGCTGCGCAGGACGTACTCGGTCGTCAGGCCCGAGTAGCGCGCGACCTGGCCGGCGACGTGATCGCGCGTCGAATCGTCCAGCCGCGAGCCCTGCAGCAGCGCGCTCGCGTAGTCGCCGAGCGCGAACGCCTCGGCCTGCGCGATCACGTCGCGCAGCGGCTTCTTCTGCAACTCGGGCACGAGCGCCTGGTGATACCAGGCGGTCGCGGCGTAGGTCGGCAGGAAGAGCGCGTAGGGCAGTTCGTTGCCGTGGTCGAAGCACAGCGTCTGCAGGTCGATCGCGAGCGAGACGAGCATCACGCCGTTCAGGAACACGTCGTGCTTCTCCTGAAGATGCAGCGACAGGCCGGCCGCGCGCGTCGTGCCGTAGCTCTCGCCGATCAGATACTTCGGGCTGTCCCAGCGGCCATACCGCGTCAGGTACAGGCGGATGAAATCGCCGACCGCGTCGAGGTCGCGCTGGTAGTCGTGGTACTCGGCGACCTTCTCGCCCTCGGCCATGCGCGAGTGGCCGGTGCCGATCGGATCGATGAAGACGAGGTCGCTCGCGGTGAGCAGCGTGTGCTCGTTGTCGACGACCAACCGATCATCGCTCAAGGCATCGCGACGATCAGCCCCAGGTGCAGCCAGACGCTGCTCGACCCGGGCCCGCCATTGAAGCTGAAGGTCAGCGGGCGCGGCTTGCCGTTCCTGCCGTTCTTCAACGTGTAGGCGACGAAGAAGAGCGCCGCACGCGGCTTGTCGGCGCTGCGCTCGCCGTCCTTGCCGGCCTCGTCCTCGCGCAGCACGAGCGTGCCGCAGGTGGCGGTGTACTCGAGCGTGCGCTTGCCGAGCTTGAGCTTGTGCTCGGTCGTGACGAGGCGCTCCTTCAGCGGCGGCGCGGCGGGTGGCGAGGCGGCGGGCGCGCCGGGTGCAGACGGGGGCGCGGCATCCTTGGCATCGGGCATGGAAAGTTCTCTCGAGGTTTCGGTGAACGCAATGTAACGTCTCGGCGTGAGCTCTTGCCCGCACAACTTCCCGATCCTGGCCGGTGTCGACTTCACGAGCCGGCCGCGGCGCGCGAAGCCGATCCGCATCGCCCGCGGGCAGTTGCGCGGCGACGCCGTCGTGCTGTCCGGCATCGATGCGCATGCCGCACTCGACGGCTTCGCGCGCTCGCTTCGCGCGCCGGGCCCCTGGCTTGCGGTGATCGACATGCCGTTCGGCCTGCCGCGCGAGCTGGTCGTCGCGCTCGGCTGGCCGCTCGAGTGGCCAGCGCTGATGAGCCACTACGGCTCGCTGTCGCGCACCGAGATCCGCGCGACCTTCGCCGCGTTCTGCAGCGCGCGCCCGGCGGGCGCGAAGTTCGCGCACCGGGCGACGGACCGGCCGGCCGGATCGTCGCCGTCGATGAAGTGGGTGAACCCGCCGGTCGCCTACATGCTGCACGCGGGCGTGCCGCTGCTGATCGACGCCGGCGTTCATCTGCCGCGGCTGCACGCAGGCGACGAACGGCGCGTCGCGTTGGAAGGCTACCCGGGATTGCTCGCGCGCGAACTGATCGGCCGGCGCTCGTACAAGAGCGACGAGCGCGGCCGGCAGTCGCCCGAGCGGCGCGACGCGCGCGCGCAGATCGTCACTGCGCTCGAAGCAGGCCGTACCCGGCTTGCGCTGCGCCTCGTGCTGACGCCTGCGCAGCGCGCGGCCTTGGTCGACGATGCGTCGGCCGACGCGCTCGACGCCGTGCTGTGCCTGATGCAGGCGGGCTGGGCGAGCACGCGGCCGGGCTTCGGTCTGCCCGATGGCGTCGATCCGCTCGAAGGCTGGATCGTCAGCGCGTGATGCCGGTCATGCTCCCAGGGCAAGATGCGCGCATGCGCCGCGCCCTGCTCAACATCGCGATGCACTGCGCCGCGCTGCTGGCGTCAGGCGTGTTCGGGTCGAACGCGGCCACAGCGCAGCCGCCTTCGATCGCCGGTGTCGTGCGCTACGTGATCGACGGCGACACGCTGCTGCTGCAGCCCGACGCTGGCGCGGACAGGGCGATCAAGCTGCGCCTGCTGGGGCTCGACGCGCCGGAAATCTGCCAGGACGGCGGTCGCGAGGCGCGCGACGCCCTTGCTGCACGCGTCGTTGGCCGCCGCGTGCTGGCGACGGGCGCGGTCCGCGACGACTACCAGCGCCGGCTCGTCACGCTCACGCAGGGCGGCGAGGACATCGGCGCCTGGATGGTGTGGCAAGGCCATGCGTGGAGCGCAAGCTTTCGCGGCCGATCCGGGCCCTACGCGCAAGAGGAAGCCGCGGCGCGCGCCGCCCGGC
>CAZVNC010000195.1:0-5446 GCA_964628305.1 uncultured Ideonella sp. | reverse complement strand
GCACATCCGAAGCGGTGTCGCTTGGTGCGTCGGCGCTCGCCATGTCCTCCGCTTCGCTGCGCTGCTGCGCGAGGCGCTGCGCCTGTGCCTCATGCAGGGCGAGCTGCTCCTGCAGCCCGGGCTGCGGCGTCTTCAGGAAGCCGGCGGCGAACTGGTGCAGCAGGCGGCGGATGTCCTCGGCGACATCGACATAGAGCTGCGCTTCCTCCGGATTGCCGTAGCCGACGCTGCGCGAGCGCTCGAGCGCATGTTCGAGCGCGCGCGACAGTTGAGACAGATCGGCGAAGCCGACCGTCGCCGAGCTTCCAGCCAGCGAGTGAGCGAGCGAGACGGTGCTTTCGCCGATCGGCCGGTGCAACTCCATCGCCCATTCGGCAAGTTCGGTGCCGAGGCGGCGCGACAACTCATCGGCCTCGTTGAGGTAGATGTTGAAGAGCGGGATCGGCACGCGCAGTTCGCCGATCTGCTTGAACTGCTCGTCCTCGCCGCGCGGCTCGGCAGCAGCTTCGGCTTCGGCTTCGGTCGCGAGCTCGGCGTCGAACCCGGTATCGAATCCGGTGTCCTGGAATGCGGAGAGCTCGGGCTCGGCTTGCGGGGCAGGCTCGCTCTGCGGCACGGCGTCGGCGCCGGCGTCGGCGTCGATCGGTTCGGCGGCCGCCGGTTCAGGCGTCGGCTCGGCGAGCCTGTCGCGCGGGTACGGCTGCGTCGCAAACGCGTCGAAGTCCGCGGTCGCAGGCTCGGCGGGCGCTGGCTCGGCGGGCGCCGCTTCGTCGGCGCCGTCGCTCACCGCATCGCCGCCGTCGAACGCGCCGAGATCGAACGCGAAGTCGAGTTCCTGCGCTTGCGCCACGGCCGGCGCGTCGATCGTCGGCGCCGCTTCGGCCGGCGGTGCATCGGCGAGCGGTGCATCGCCGAAGTCGAGCGTGAAGGCGATGTCTTCTTCGATCCCAGGCTGCACGTCGGGCAGCGCCAGCGCATCCGCCTGCATGTCTTCGGGGAGCGCCGAGGTCTCGGTCCACTCGGGCGCGAGCGGTGCGACGACTTCGGCGGACGCCGCGCCGGCGTTCGCCAGCGCATCCGCACGTTGCTGCATCGTCTCGACCCGGAACCGATCGAGCGGCTCGCGGCCGGCGATCGCGTCGACCCAGGACTCGAGCTCTTCGAGCGCGGCCGCGGTGAAGTCGAGCAGCGCCGGGTCGGCAGTGCGCTGCAACGCGAGCACGGTGTTGTATTGCTGTTCGCAGATCCACGCCGCGGCGCCGTAGTCGTGCAGCCCGACCATCCGTGAACTGCCCTTGAGCGTGTGGAACGCGCGCCGCAGCGTCGTCAGTGTGCCCAGATCGCCGGGCTCGGCGCACAGCCCGGTCAACGCTTCGCGGGCGCCGGTCAGCACCTCGCGCGCCTCTTCGAGGAACACCTCGCGCATCTCGTCGTCGCCGTCGAGTTCGCTGGTCTGCGCTGCAGGCAACGGCGTGATCGCGGCGAGCGGCTCGAGGCCGGAGGCGTCGGTCGCGGTATGCACGAATTCGACCAGCGCCTCCGACAGGTTCGCGCGCGCGGCGGCGATTTCGTCTTCGCCGCTCGCCGAATCGAGCGCGGCCTGCGCGGTGTTCACGGCAGCGACGAGTTCGGGCTGATCGGCCGCCTGCGCTTCGCGCGACAGGCGCTCCAGGTCGCGTGTGACGTTGATCAGTTCGACATCCCCACGCGCCGCGCTGAAGGCGAGCGTTTGCGCCTGCTCGATCAATTGCGGCGCGGCAGCCGTTGTCGCCGTCGCGGCCGAATCGGTGCCCGCCTTGTGCTGCCCCATCACCGAGACCAGCGTCGCGGATGCGGCATCGAAGCGGAACAGCGACTTGGCCATCTGCGGCTGGACGCTGAACATGTCGATCAGGAAGCCGAGCGCCCCGAGGTTGCCGGCGAGCCGGTCGAAGATGCCGGCCGCCGCGCTGCGCTGCGGATCGACCTCGATCTGCAGCAAGGCATCGATGTCGTCGCGCATGCGCAGCGCCGCCTGCGACGCATGATCCAGGCCGAGCACCGACAGCACGCCGCGCATCGCCTGCAACTGCGCGGGCACCGGCGTCAGCACCTCGCGTTCGGCCGGATTGCGGAAGTACTGGTCGATCAGCTTCTCGGATTCGGAGAGCGCGGCGCGCATTTCGTGTACCACGCCGCCGAGCGTCTGGCGCTCGGAAACGCGGCGGTAAAGCTCCTCCATCCAGGCGTCGAGCGCCTGCGGCGGCTCGCCTGCGCGCACCGCGGCGATGCGCTGCGCAAGCTTGCCGACCCGTTGGCGCTGCTCGGCACCGTCGAATTCGCCGTCGTCGAGCGTCGCTTCCAGATAGAGCAGGCCGGTCGCCACTTCCATTGCGAGCGGCGCGGCCGGCGCGGCGCCGGAATGCTGGGCCTGCGTGATCGTCGTCTGCAATTCCTCGGCGAGCACCTCGCCGGCCGGGATCAGACGCCGCAGCGAATCGCCGACCAGCGAGAACTGCTCGGAGAGGCCGGCGAGGCGGTGCAGATCGCCGCCCGCGACCGCGCCCCAGGCGTCCTTCGCGCTCGTCACGCGCTTCTTGGCCTGGGCGACGAGGGCCGGGTCGAAGCGGCCGAGGACGCTTGCGTTGTAGTCCGCCGTGGGCTCGGAGCCGAGGTGATAGCTCTGGCGTACCGCTTCGAGACGCGGCGCCGGGCGACCGGCGCCGGGCGCAGCGGCCTGCGAGCAGAAGAAGAGCAGATCCTGCGCAAGGCGATCCGAGACCTCGTCGCTGCCGCCGTTGAAGATCCGGAACTGCGGCAGCAACCGCGACGCGGCGCGCTTGCTGAATACATCGGGCTTCAGCAAGCCCTGCGCCTGCGCTTCGAACACGGCCGCGGCAAGCTTCCACAGCGTCGCCGCCTTCGGCTGCGACGTACCGGTGCCGAGCCCGGCGCAGACCTGGCTCATGCGATCGAAGGCGGCGGCCTGCTTGTCGCCGCCGCCGGCACGCATCAGGCCGAGCAATTGCTGCTCGAGCAACTGCTCGCTGCGCGCGTCGGTCGCAAGCGGCTGGGCGGTCGGATCGTCGGGCAGCGCGATCCAGCGCCAGTCGCTGACCCAGAGGTCCGACGGGTGGATGCGTTCGGCGCCGGCCAGCTCCTGCACCGCACGGTATTGGGGGAACATCGACAGCGCCGAAACGCGCTTGCCGGCGAGCAGGCGGCCGATGTAGTCGAGCAGCGCGAACGAGACATGCTCGATCGCATCGACCGTCTGCGCACTGACGCGGCGCGGCTTGGCGACGAAGCGCTGGACGACCGCTTCGCTCGCCCGCAGCACGAGCGCCGCGGCCGGCAGGCCGACCAGTTCGAGCGCGCCGACACCCTGGTGGATCTGCTGGCGCGCGCTGCGCAGCACGGACGGATCGACGTCGTCGGTGTCGGCGTCGAAGACGGTGTCCGAATCCTTCATGAAGCGGCGCAGTGCCTTGTGCGCCGCTTCGAGCGAGCGGCGCAGTTCGTCCTGCACCCAGGCCAGCGCGCTCAGGTCGATCGGTTCGTGGCGGTCGCTGTCGGCGCGTGGGCTGTCCATCGGTGGCGGGTGCGAAGTGGATCGGATGAAGGCGCGGGCAGGCGTCAGCTGATCTTGAAGCGCGCGACCGACTGGCTCAGCTCCTCGGCCGTCTTCGACAGCTCGCGCACCATCTGCGCCGTCGAGCGCGTGCCCTCGCCGGTCTGCTCCGTCACCGCAAAGATGTGCTGGATGTTGGCGGCGACGACGTTCGCCGACTTCGCCTCCGACAGCGCCTGGTTCGAGATCTGGCCGATCAGTTCGGCCAGTTGGCGCGAGACGCGGTCGATCTCGCCGAGCGCCGTTCCCGCCGCGTCCGAGAGCCGCGTGCCCTCGACCACGCCCTGGGTGCTGCGCTCCATCGCGCCGACCGCGTCCTGGGTGTCGGTCTGGATCGCCTTCACGAGGGCGGCGATCTGGCGCGTCGCGTCGCCCGAGCGCTCGGCGAGGCGCTGCACCTCCTCGGCGACGACCGAGAAGCCGCGCCCCGCCTCGCCGGCCGACGCGGCCTGGATCGCGGCGTTCAACGCGAGCACGTTGGTCTGCTCGGTGATGTCCGAGATCAGTTCGGTGATCTCGCCGATTTCCTGCGACGATTCATTTAGGCGCTTGATGCGCTTGGCCGTTTCCTGGATCTGGTCGCGGATCGAGTTCATGCCGCCGATGGTGTTCTGCACCGCCTGGCGGCCGGTCTCGGCCGCCAGCAGCGACGCCTCGGCCACCTGCGCGGTGCGCTGCGCCTGCGCCGACACCTCGTTGATGCGCCCGGCCATCTGCAGCACCGATTCGCCGGTGTCGCGGATCTCGCGCAGCTGCTCGGTCGAGGTCGCCAGCAGCTCGGTCGAGGTCTGCTCGACCTGCTGCGTGGTGTCGGTCACGCGCGCCACCGTGCTCTGCACCGCCGACACCAGCGTGCGCAGCTCTTCCACCGTGTAGTTGACCGAGTCGGCGATGGCGCCGGTGATGTCCTCGGTCACCGTGGCTTGCTGCGTCAGGTCGCCTTCGGCCACCGTCTGCAGCTCGTTCATCAGCCGCAGGATGGCCGCCTGGTTGGCGTCGTTGACGCGCTTGGCCTCCTGCTCCTGGCGCTCGGCCTCCAGGCGCTGGTCTTCGGCGAAGCGCGCGCGTGTCGTCTGGTCGCCGACGAACAGCTTCAGGATGCCCGCGCCGCCGGCCAGCAGCAGCAGCGCCGACAGCACCATGACGACGATGTACGCCCCGCTGAGGCCGCCGCTCGAAGCCAGCTGCTGCTGCAGCGCCTGCAGCCCGGTGCGCAGCGCTTCGCTGTCGCCCACGATCAGCGCCTGCGCGTCGCGCGCCGCCACCAGCCCCTTCAGGTTGGCCAGGATCGCCGTCGATTGCGCCTGTGCGGCTTCGTGCTGCCGCAGCAGCGCGGCCATGCGCTCGCGCGCCTGCGCGCCGCCGGCATTGAAACCCTCGGCCAGCTCGCGGAACGACTTCAGGTCGCGCCCGAGCAGGTACACCGCTTCGGGGCTGACGCCGTCGACGGTGATGAACTCGCTGGCGCTCTTGCCGATGCGCTGCGTCAGCACCGCCAGCTGGCCCAGCGTCGAGATGTCCGCGGCCGAGGCGCCCTGCTGCAGCTTCAGCGCGACCACCGTCTCGGCCGTGTCCAGCATTTCCCCGGACTGCTTGTTGATCGTGCGCAGCGCCTGGCCGACCTCGGTCAGCGACTTCTGCTGGGCCAGCACGATCGCCGCGCTCTTGTCGGCGCGCTCGACCAGCGGCAGCAGCGGTTCCACCGCCTGCTGCGCCGCGCCGCTCAGGCCGGAGGCGCCGGCTTCGCCCGGCGCCAGCGCACGCACGTTGCGGCTCAGCACCTCGGCGCTTTCCTTCACCTCGGGGAAGGCCGCGGGCACGCCGACCATCGCCTGC
>CAZVNC010000194.1:0-5464 GCA_964628305.1 uncultured Ideonella sp. | reverse complement strand
TCGTCGGCCAGCGCGAGGCAACTCGTCAGCCCCGGCGACTCGATGCCGAACAGGTTCACGAGCCCGGCGACGCCATGCTCCTGCGGCCCCTGGATCAGAAAGTCAGGCGCCGGCTCGCCGGGGCCGTGAATCTTCGGCCGCACGCCGCTGTAGGCCGGTTGCAGCGCGCCGTCCGGCAGGCCCGGCCAGTAGCGGCGGATGTCGGCGTAGAAACCGTCGGCGCGCGCCGGATCGACCCGATAGTCGATCTCGTCGGCGCTCGCAACGTCGAGCCACTGCGCGTCGGGGCCGAAGCGCGCCGCGCCCGCGAGGTCGAGCGTCAGATGCACGCCGAGCCAGGCATCCTGCGGCATCGGATAGACGAGGCGCCGAAACGGCGCGCGGCCGGCGAGCGCGTAATAGCTGCCCTTGCTGAAATGCGCCCGCGGGACGTGGCGCGCGTCAAGGCCCTCGAAGCGCGCCGCGAGTGCCGGCGCATGAAGCCCGGCGGCGTTGACGACAAGGCGCGCGCGCATCGGCATCGGCTCGGCACCGCCGACCTCGACCCGGTGGCCCCGATCGTCGGGCCCGACGCACACGACGCCTTCGACCGGCGAGCGCAGCACGACGGCGCCGCCCGCATGTTCGAGATCGCCCTGCAGCGCAAGCATCAACGCATGGCTGTCGACGATGCCGCTCGACGGCGAAAGCAGCGCCGCATCGCAGCGCAACTCGGGTTCGAGCGCAATCGCCTCTGCGGCGCTCAGCAGCGCGAGATCGTCGACGCCGTTCGCGCGTGCGCGCTGCATGAGAGCCTCAAGCGCGGGAACCTGTTCGGCCGAGGTCGCGACGATGAGCTTTCCGCAGCGACTGTGGGCGATGCCGCGCGACGCGCAGTACGCGTAGAGCTGCTCGCGTCCGGCGACGCACAGCCTGGCCTTCAGCGACCCCGGCGCGTAGTAGAGCCCGGCATGGATCACTTCGCTGTTGCGCGAACTGGTGCCGGTGCCGATAGTGTCCTCGCGCTCGACGACGAGCGTCTCCCGGCCCTGCCTCGCAAGCGCGCGCGCGACCGCGAGGCCGACGACCCCGGCGCCGATCACGATCGCATCGACGCTGTCCACATTCAGAGCGCGTAGTGTGCAGCGGCGCGCGTCAGTCGCGTCTGGATCGCGGCTCGAAGGTCGGACGGGGCGACGATCTCGACATGTTCGCCGTGGCGCAGCACGTCCATCAGCAGCTCGGTGTCGTCGGCGTACGGCAGTTGCAGCTCGTAGCGGCCATCGGCCAGCCAGCGCGCGCGCTGATCGGCGTGCCAGACTTCCTTCGACACCCACGGCGCGACGCCGGCGTCGAAGACGAGCGTCGCCCAGCGTGCCGCCTTGCCGCTGAAGATGCCGTAGGCGCCGTCGAACTCGGCCTCGACCGTCTTCATCGCAACCGCCTTCGCCGGCTGCGCGAGCGCCCGCACCTCCTCGATCGCGTCGAGCGCGAAGCGGCGCAGCGCCTCCGAGCGGTGGCACCACGCATCGAGATACCACGTGCTGCGATAGTGGACAAGGCGCAGCGGCGAGACGTCGCGCTCGGTCGCCTTGCCCCGGCTGCGCGTCAGGTAGCGCATCCGGATGCGCCGGCGCCCGAGCAGCGCGCTGCCGACAAGTTCGAAGCAGCGGCTCGGCACCGGGCGCGCGGCGGCGCCGACGACGCGCACCCGCTGCATCATCTGGCGTGCCTCGGCGGCGTTGGCGCCGAGCATGGCGTCGAGCTTGTCCTGCATCGGCTGCAGATGACGGCCGAGCACGCCGTCGGCGTCCAGCCCGGAGATCAACTGGTGCATCGTCAGCAGGGCGTGGATCTCGGCCTCGCTGAACCAGATGCCGGGCAACTCATGCGACACACCGCGCGGCGAGGCCTCTGTCGCGAAGCGGTAGACGTCGTCCCCACGGTCGTAGACGATCGGCGCGTCGAGCCGGTCGCGCAGGTACTGAAGATCGCGCTTGAGCGTCGCGGGCGACACTTCCAGCGCCTCGCGAAGCGTCTTGAAGCTCACGCCGCCGCGGTTGCGGATCAACAGTTCGATCTTGTAGAAGCGTTCGGTGCGGTCCATCGGAGCGCGGGTTGGTGCGGCGGGGGAGGAAGCTCAGCGCCTGAGCCACATGCAGCGTGGGAAATTCTCGCACGGTGTCGGAGTCCGCTGCACAGGCTCACGTCATGAGCTTGTGCGACCGGACACTGGGCGGGCCGGGCCTCGAGCCTGGCGCAACCAACCGGAGCATGCCATGGGCCAAGCCGCCTTCGACTTCGACACTTCCCCACCCGCCTTCGAAACAGACACGGCGTTCGAGATCGGCTGGGATTTCGCGCACTTCGCGCTCACGCCGCCCGGCGAGCATTTGCAGCCTGGCTCGGCGCTGCAACAGGGCTTCGACGCCGGCCGCGCAAGCTTCGGCACGCGAACGCTGGCACCGACGCAGCACACCCGCAAGTGGCTGCAACTGCGGCTGAACGCATGGCGCCGCGGCCGCATCTTCGAGGGTCTGCAGGTGACGCCCAACTACCTGAGCCAGATCGACACGACGCATTGCCCGATCACGCGCGAGACGCTCACCCACGCGACATGCACGACTCGCGACGCGTCGATCGATCGAGTGCGCAACGACGCCGGCTATGCGGCAGGCAATCTCGTCGTCATGAGCACGCGCGCGAACGCCGCCAAGGGCGATGCCGATTTCGACACCGCGCTCACGCAGATGCGTCTTGCCGAGGCGGCGGTTGGCGAGGATGCGTCCAGGCCCGACCCAGACGAGCCGGCGAAACTCACGGCCGCGCAATGGGCACGCATCGCCGTTCTGTGCTCGTTCGTCACCGAACTGGGGCACGACCAGGCCGCCACGCTGCCGCTGCTCGTGCTGCCGCCGAACCGCCTGCGTCTGTTCAACCCGGTACAGGCCCTGCAAGCTGTCGTGACGCGCCAGTTCGCACAACCGCGCTGGACCACGCGCGTCGCTCGCATCGCGGCATTGCTTGCAGGAAAGAGCGTGCGGCGCGACTTCCATGTCTTCGTCAACGCGCTGCTGCCGCGCGTGATCGAGGCCGGGCCGCAAGCCGACGCCCACGCGACGCGCTGGACGCTCGAGGACGCGTGGCGCAATCCGCTCGTGCTTCGCTGCTGGACGCGGTTTGCGTTGCAACTCGACGCGACGCAGGCCGAACGGATCGTGCTGCGCGCGAGCGAGTTGCGTCTGTGCGACCGCTTTGCGGTCGCAACGAGCCTGGCGCAGGCGACCGAGGGATGGGGCCTCGCGCAGGGCGGCCATGTGCGCGCGAACGACGCGACGGCATTGCCGCGACCCAGGCGTCCGCGCCCGGCGCCAAGACTTGGAAGCGCCCAGTCGGCGATCGGATCGGCCGGCCATGCCACCGGCGACGATGCCGCGCCTTTGGTCCTCGGTTGGCGTTTGCCGCCGAGCGGCCAGGCAGGCAGCGTGATGTCGGCGCTCGTCTGAGGGCAAAAAAAAGGCCCGCAGATCGACTCGATCGGCGGGCCTGGACTGGTGGGCGGTGCAGGCTTCGAACCTGCGACCCCAGCAGTGTGAATGCTGTGCTCTACCCCTGAGCTAACCGCCCTGAAACTTGCTTCGCAACCCCTGGCGCGAAGCGGGAAATTATGCCATGGCGTGTCGCCAGACCGTCTTGCCGCTGCTCTCCTTGTCGAGTTCGGCGAGCAACGCGTCGTGCGCCGCGAGTTCGTCGGCGTCGGGCAGGATCACAGGCAGCACGAACGTGCTCAGTGCGGGGCCGCCGCTTGCGGCCGCACCCGTCTGCGCCAGGCCATCGTCGATCACGAGCGACTCCTGGCCCCGCGTCATGCGGATGTAGACCTCGGCGAGCAGTCCGGCGTCGAGCAGCGCGCCGTGCAGGCTGCGCGCGGTGTTGTCGACCTCGAGGCGCTTGCACAGCGAGTCGAGCGAATTCGACTTGCCGGGAAACGCTTCGCGCGCCATCAGCAGGCTGTCGGTGATGCGCGCGGCAATCGTCTGCAGCTTCGGACGGCCGATGCGGCGCAACTCCTCGTTGAGAAAGCCGAGGTCGAAGCTCGCGTTGTGGATGATGATCTCGGCGCCGGCGAGGTAGTCGAGCAACTCGTCGGCGATGCTTGCGAAGAGCGGCTTGTCGGCGAGGAACTCGTCGCTCAGCCCGTGAATTCGCGCCGCGTCTTCGCTGCTGCGCCGCTCGGGGTTCAGATAGAAGTGCAGGTTGCGGCCCGACAGGCGCCGGTTGAGCATTTCGACGCAGCCGATCTCGAGAATGCGGTCGCCCGATTCGGGTGACAGGCCGGTGGTTTCGGTATCGAGGAAGATCTGTCGCATCGTATGACTGCAGGCTGGAGACGGATCAGCGTACCGGCGCGCGCCGCGCCGCCCACATCCACATCACGACGCCGGCGACGAACATCGGCGCGCTCAGCCACTGACCCATGCTGAGATTGAGCGCGAGCAGGCCGAGGAAGTTGTCCGGCTCGCGGAAGTACTCGGCGATAAATCGCAGTGCGCCGTAGCCGATCAGGAACGCGCCCGACACCTTGCCCCACACCGGCTGCCCGCGCACGCCGACGTACGCCGCCGGCCGGCGCGCATACAGCCACAGCAGCACGAAGAGCAGCAAGCCTTCGAGCAGGAACTGGTAGATCTGCGACGGATGGCGCGGGATGGCCGTGCCGGACTGCGGAAAGACCATCGCCCACGGCAGAGACGGATCGGCCGCGCGGCCCCACAACTCGCCATTGATGAAGTTGCCGATACGCCCCGAAGCGAGGCCGATCGGCACGCAGGGCGCAATGAGGTCGGTTGCTTCCAGGAACGAGCGCCCCCGCGCGCGCGCAAAGAGCGCGACGGCAGCGAACACGCCGAGCATGCCGCCGTGAAACGACATGCCGCCCTTCCAGACCGCGAACGCCTCGAGCGGATTGGCGGCGTAGTAGCCGGGCTTGTAGAAGAGCACGTAGCCCAGGCGCCCGCCGATGACGACGCCGAGCACGCCGTAGAACAGCAGGTCCTCGACGTCGCGCCGTGTCCATCCGCACTCGGCGAAGGGGGAGCGCCCGACGCGCAGCGATGCGAGCCAGAGAAAGAGGCCGAATGCGACAAGGTAGGTCAGGCCGTACCAGTGGATCGCGATCGGGCCGATCTGGACGGCGACGGAGTCGAACTGGGGGTGAACAAGCATGCGTCGGCAACGTGAATGGGTCGGACGATGATACGGCGCGGCTATAGTCGACCCTGGATTCCAACCCTGCCCTTTTCCACTGCGTCACGTGTGGCGTGACGCTCGAAGCACGCAACGAACATGTCAGACAACAGCAGCATCAACCGGCGCTCCCGCCACATCACCGAGGGCGTGGCACGCGCGCCGAACCGCTCGATGTACTACGCGATGGGCTACGCAGAGGCCGACTTCAAGAAGCCGATGATCGGCGTCGCCAACA
>CAZVNC010000193.1:0-5467 GCA_964628305.1 uncultured Ideonella sp. | reverse complement strand
GGTTCGATTCATCTTGGAGGAGAGACGGCGAAGCGGCGTGTTGCGGTCCGCACATTGTCGGCGCAACAAGCACGACGCGGGTTCGATGCAGGGGCTGCATGCTTGCAAAGCGGTCGCACTGCGTAAACTCCCCATCCATCCGACAGCCGGGAGCATCGGCATGCCAGACGCATTCATCTTCGACGCCGTGCGCACACCGCGCGGCAAGGGCAAGAAGGACGGCAGCCTGTACGAGGTCAAGCCGGTCGATCTGCTCGCCGGGTTGCTCGTCAAGCTGCAGCAGCGCCACGACTTCGACCCCGCGGCGCTCGACGACGTGGTGATGGGCGTCGTCTCGCCGGTCGGCGAGCAAGGTTCGGTGATCGCCAAGACCGCCGCGCTGAAGGCGGGCTGGGCCTTCACGGTGAGCGGTGTGCAGATCAACCGCTTCTGCGCCTCCGGCCTCGAGGCGGTGAACCTCGCGGCGCAGAAGGTCGCGAGCGGCTGGGAAGACCTCGTGATCGCGGGCGGCGTCGAAAGCATGTCGCGCGTTCCGCTCGGCTCGGACGGCGGCGCGTGGGCGCAGGACCCGGAGACGAACGCGCGCACCGGCTTCGTGCCGCAGGGCATCGGCGCCGATCTGATCGCGACGCTGGCAGGCTTTCGGCGCGAGGACGTCGACGCCTATGCCCTCGCGTCGCAGCAGCGCGCCGCCGCGGCGCAGGCCGAAGGGCGCTTCGACCGTTCGGTGCTCGGCGTCGAGGATGCGATCGGTCTGCCGATTCTCGAACGCGACGAGTTCATCAAGCCGCGCACGACGCTCGAGGGCCTGGCGTCGCTCAAGCTAGCGTTTGCCGAGCTGGGTGCGATGGGGTTCGATGCGGTCGCGCTGCAGCGCTACCCCGAGGTGGAGCGCATCGAGCATGTGCACACCGCGGGCAACTCGTCGGGCATTGTCGATGGTGCGGCGGCGGTGCTCGTCGGAAGCGTTGGCATCGGCAAGTCGCTCGGTCTCGCGCCGCGCGCGCGGGTCGTCGCGACGGCGCTCTCGGGCGCGGACCCGACGATCATGCTCACCGGCCCGATGCCCGCGGCGCGCAAGGCGCTCGGGAAAGCCGGGCTGACGGTGGACGACATCGATCTCTTCGAGGTCAACGAAGCCTTCGCCGCGGTGCCGATGCGCTTCATGCGCGAGCTCGGTGTGCCGCATGAGAAGGTCAACGTGAACGGCGGTGCGATCGCGATGGGCCATCCGCTCGGTGCGACGGGCGCGATGCTCGTCGGCACGCTGCTCGACGAGCTCGAGCGACGCGGCCTGAAGCGCGGTCTCGTCACGCTGTGCGTCGGCGGCGGCATGGGCATCGCAACCATCATCGAGCGGGTCTGAGGCAGGCCGATGAAAACCATCCGCTACGAACTCGATGGCGCCGGCATCGCGACTCTCACCTTCGATCAACCCGACTCGCCCGTCAACACGATGACGCCGCAATGGCGCCTGGACCTTGCTGCCGCCGCCCTGCAACTGCTCGCCGACAAGGAGCGGATCAAGTGCGTGCTGCTCGCTTCGGCGAAGACGACCTTCTTCGCCGGCGTCGATCTGAAGAGCCTGCTGAAGCTGACGGACGACGATGCGCGCCAGGGCTTCGCCGAGATCGAGGCGATGAAGCGCGACTTTCGCCGCATCGAAACGATGGGCCGCCCGGTCGTCACGCTGCTGAACGGCGCCGCGCTCGGCGGCGGCTGGGAAGTCGCGCTGATCGGCCATGCACGCTTCGCGCTCGACGATCCGAAGACCCGGTTCGGCACGCCCGAAGTGTCGCTCGGTCTGATCCCCGGTGCGACCGGGATCACGAAGACGGTGCGCCGGCTCGGCCTGCTCGCGGCCCAACCCTATCTCGTCGAGGGCCGCCTGTTCGGCCCGCGCGAGGCTCTCGAACTCGGCCTCGTCGACGGCCTTGCCGGCGATGCCGAAGCGCTGCGCGCCATGGCGCTAGCCTGGATCGCTGCGAACCCGGACGCGGCCCAGCCCTGGGACCGCAAGGACTACCGGATGCCGGGAGGCACACCGGCGAGCCCGAAGATCGCGATGGGGCTGGCGATCGCACCGGCGATGCTGAACGCGAAGACGCGCGGCCTGTATCCGGCGCCGCAGGCAGTGCTGGAGACCATGGTCGAAGGCGCGCTCGTCGACTACGACACCGCGACGCGCATCGAGAGCCGCAAGCTGGCGCGGATCATGGTCGGTCAGAACGCGAAGAACATGATCACCGCGTTCTTCTTCGACCTGAACGCGATCAAGGCCGGCAAGTCGCGCCCGGCGGGCTTTGCGCGCTGGAAGCCGGCGCGGGTCGGCGTGCTCGGCGCCGGCATGATGGGAGCTGGCATCGCGCATGCGAACGCGGCGCGCGGCATCGCCTGCGTCTTGAAGGACGTGAGCGTCGAGAAGGCCGAGTCGGGCAAGGCCTACAGCCGCAAGCTGACCGACAAGGCGGCCGCCCGCGGCAAGTCCGATTCCCTGAAGCAGGCGGGCCTGCTCGCGTTGATCACGCCGACCGCCGACGCGGCCGACCTGAAGGGCTGCGACCTGATCATCGAAGCCGTCTTCGAGCAGCGCGAGCTGAAGGCGCAGGTGACGCGCGAGGCCGAGGCCATGCTCGCCGCGGGCGGCATCTTCGCGTCGAACACGTCGACGCTGCCGATCACGTCGCTCGCGAAGGCGAGCCGCGCGCCCGAGCGCTTCGTCGGCCTGCACTTCTTCTCGCCGGTCGACAAGATGAAACTCGTCGAAATCATCCGCGGCGAGCAGACGAACGACGAGACGATCGCCCGCGCCTACGACTACGTGCTCGCGATCGGCAAGACGCCGATCGTCGTCAAGGATTCGCGCGGCTTCTTCACGAGCCGCGTGTTCGCGACCTTCGTGATGGAAGGCGCAGCGATGCTCGCCGAGGGCCTGCCGGCGCCGCTTATCGAGCACGCCGGCCTCGCCGCCGGCATGCCGGTCGGACCACTCGCGGTGCAGGACGAGACCTCGCTTGCGCTGTCGATGCACGTGATGACGCAGACCAGAAAGGATCTCGCCGCCGCGGGCATCGGCCATGAACCGAGTGCCGCCGAGCGGCTCGTCGAGCGGATGGTCCTGGAGTTCAAGCGCCCAGGCCGCGCGGGCGGCGGCGGCTTCTACGACTATCCGCCGGGGCAACCGAAGCGGCTGTGGCCGGGGCTGAAATCGAATTTCGAGAAGCCCGGCGCCCATGCCGAACTGGCCGACCTCGTGCAGCGCCTGCTCTACCGGCAAGCTATCGAGACGGCGCGCTGTCTCGCAGAAGGCGTGCTTTCGAGCACGCACGATGCCAACATCGGCTCCATCTTCGGCATCGGCTTTCCGGCCTGGACCGGCGGGGCGATGCAGTTCATCTACTCGGAGGGCGCCGAACGCTTCGTCGCAAACGCCGAGGCGCTCGTCGCCCAGCACGGGGAGCGTTTCGCGCTCGATGCGAAGGTGCGCGATTGCATCGCCCGTCACGCACCCTGAAGGCGGCGGCGCCGCGCCCGCGGCTGACGTGCCGGATCCGGTAGCGCGCTCGTCTACTTCGGCGTCAACACCCAGGCGGCGAGCTGCCTGGCTTCGGCGTCGCTGACCTGCGGGTTTGCCGGCATCGGCACCGGGCCCCAGACGCCCGATCCGCCCTTCATGATCTTCGTCGCCAGCATGTCGGCGGCCCCTTTATCGCCGGCGTACTTGGCGGCGATGGACTTGTACGACGGGCCGACGAGCTTCTTGTCGACCTGATGGCAGGCAAGGCAGTTCTTCTTCGCGGCGAGGTCGGCGCCCGCCTGCGACCATGCCGGCGCCGCAACGGCGGCGAGGAGCACTGCGAGCATCGAGGGGAGATTCGGCTTCATGACTGGGTTCCTCGGTCGATAACGCAAGATGGGCTACATTGTCTCAGCCCGCTTCGGGCCGGGCGGCTGGCCGGGCTGCGCGCTGCGAACTCACAGGAGAATCCCGCCATGTATCTGGTGATCGTCGGCGTCATCTTGCTGCTGTTGAAACTGCTCGAGTTCGGGCCGGTAGGCGAATGGTCGTGGTTCGTCGTCCTGGCGCCGTTTGCGGGGGCTGCGCTGTGGTGGGCATGGGCCGACGCGTCGGGCTACAACAAGCGTCGGGCGATGGAGTCGATGGAAGCGCGCAAGGCCGCGCGCCGTCAGCGCAACATGGACGCGATCGGCACCGGTGCCAAGCGCAAATAGGCGGCGAACGCCGGTGCGGTGAGCCGCACCGGGTGCGTCACTCGAAACGATCGAGTACGGCGCCGAGTGATGCACTCGAGGCATTGAAAGCGAACTTCGCGAGCACGCCGCGCTTGTAGCGGGGTGCAGGCGCTTTCCATGCGGCGCGCCGCTTTGCGATCACTTCTTCGGGGACGTTGAGCTGCAGCAGCCGTTCGTGGGCGTCGATCGTCACCGAATCGCCTTCTTCGATCAGTGCGATGTTGCCGCCCGCGAACGCCTCCGGCGCGACGTGGCCGACGACCATGCCCCAGGTCCCGCCCGAGAAGCGGCCGTCGGTGATCAGCCCGACCGACTCGCCGAGGCCCTGACCGACGAGCGCGCTGGTCGGCGCGAGCATCTCGGGCATGCCCGGCGCGCCCTTCGGGCCGAGGTAGCGCAGCACCATCACGTCGCCGGCAACGATCTGCTTGGCCATGATCGCGGCCATTGCCGACTGCTCGTCGTCGAAGACGCGCGCCGGGCCGGTGATGGCCGGATTCTTGAGGCCGGTGATCTTCGCGACGCAGCCCTCGTGCGCGAGGTTGCCCTTCAGGATCGCGAGGTGGCCGTGCTCGTACATGGGATTCGACATCGGCCGGATCACGGTCTGATCGGCGCGCGGTTCGTCCGGCACGTCGGCCAGGTTCTCGGCGACCGTCTTGCCGGTGATCGTGATGCAGTCGCCGTGCAGCAACCCGGCCGCGAGCAGCATCTTCATCACCTGCGGAATGCCGCCCGCCTGATGCAGGTTGACGGCGAGGTATTCGCCCGATGGCTTCAGGTCGCACAGCACCGGCACGCGCTGGCGGATGCGCTCGAAATCGTCGATCGTCCACTCGACCTCGGCCGCGTGCGCGATCGCGAGGAAGTGCAGCACCGCGTTCGTCGAACCGCCGATCGCCATGATCACGGCGACCGCGTTCTCGATGCTCTTGCGGGTCACGATGTCGCGCGGCTTGAGGTCGCGTCGGACCGCCTCGATCAGCACGCGCGCCGCTTCGGCCGCGTTGGCGACGATTTCGTCATGCGGATTGGCCATCGTGCTCGAGTACGGCAGGCTCATGCCGAGCGCCTCGAACGCGGAGCTCATCGTGTTCGCGGTGTACATGCCGCCGCACGAGCCGTTGCCCGGGATCGCGTGGCACTCGATCTGGCAGAAGTCTTCCTGGGTCATCTTGCCGGCGGTGTACTGGCCGACGGCCTCGAAGACGCT
>CAZVNC010000192.1:0-5492 GCA_964628305.1 uncultured Ideonella sp. | reverse complement strand
ATCGCGAAATAGGCCGCGCCGCCCCGCAGTGCGGGATTCATCGCCGCTCACCGTGCAGGATGACGCGCAGCGATGACGGACCGATCACCGTCGCAGGTTTCCAACCCCGCCGACGTCGGCGCTCGCAGGCATCGCCAGTTCCATTCGACATTGCCACGATGAGAAATCCCGTCGAAGATCTCACCGTATCAGCAGCGAGCCGTCCGCGTGAACCATCACATCACCATCCTGCCCAGCGGGCATCAGTTCGACGTGGCCGGGGACGAGTCGGTGCTGGCGGCAGCGCGGCGCGCGGGGTATGCGTTGCCGTATTCCTGCCTGAGCGGGTCCTGCGGCAGTTGCCGGGCGCGGGTGATCGAGGGCGACTGCACCCAATCGAGTTCGGCGCGCGCGCTGAGTGCGGACGAGCGCGAACGCGGCGACGTGTTGCTGTGCCAGGCGCATCCGCAGTCGGACCTGACCATCGCGGTGCGCGAAGTGCCGAGCGTGGCCGACCTGCCGCGGCGCATGATCGCGGTGAAGATCGTCGCCAAGGATCTGCTCGCGCCCGACGTGCTGCGCGTGCGCCTGAAGCCGCCGAAGGGCGAACCGTTCTGCTGGCTGGCCGGGCAGTACCTCGACGTGTTGCTGCCCGAAGGCAGGCGCCGCGCGTTCTCGATCGCGAATGCGCCGGAAGATGCCGGGCTGATCGAACTGCACGTGCGCAAGGTGCCCGGCGGCGGCTTCACCCAGCAGCTGTTCGACGCGTATCCGATCGGTGCGCTGCTGCGCATCGAGGGTCCGCTCGGCACCTTCGTCGCGCGCGAAGATTCCGAACGGCCGATGATCTTCATGGCCGGCGGCACCGGGTTCGCGCCGGTCAAGGCCATCGTCGAACACTTCCTGCACCTTGGCAGCGCGCGGCCGATTCATCTCTACTGGGGCGCGCGCCACGTGTCCGATCTGTATTTGCCCGATCTGCCGGCAGCGTGGTCGGCGCGGCATCCCGCCTTCAACTACACGGCGGTGTTGTCGGATGCCGATACCGAGGAAGCACGACGCTTCCGCCGCGGCATCGTGCACGAGGTCGTGCTCGCCGATTTTCCCGATCTGTCGCCGTTCGACGTCTACATGAGCGGACCGCCGGCGATGATCGAGGCGGCGCGGCATCGCTTCCTCGCCGCCGGCCTGCCCGACGATCGGCTGTATTACGACTCGTTCGAATACGCGCCCGAGGTCATCGCGGCGATCCTGGCGGCGCGGGCGGGATTGAAGGCCTGAGCTTGGGATCGCGGCTAGGGATCGCGATCCTGAACATCCCGATCAACGCGGCAAGCGCGGAATGCCCATATCGTCGCGTTCTTCTGCCACCGGCAAGGGCGCGAGCAGGTCGTCGACGCCGTGCTTGGCAATCAGCGATGCCGGTGCCTCCCCATGCTGGACCGCGAGCGCATTCGCCAGCGCCTTGGCGGCACGCTCGGCATCGCCCTGCTCGGCGTAACAGCGGCCGAGTTCTTCCCAGGCCTCGCTACCGGCACCGAAGGCGATGGCACGACGCAGATAATCCTCGGCCTTGATCCAGGCGTGTTCCTGGCGACTGAGACGGCCGAGCGTGAGCAGCAAGGCCGCGTCGCTGGCATGCGCTTCAAGCCAGCCTTCGGCCGTCTTCAAGCGCGGCGCGACTTTCGCGTCCGGCGGCAATGCGCCGTAGGCCAGCACCAAGGCGGGCGCCCAGCCATGCTTCAGCGTCGCTTCGATTTCCTGCGCCGCCTGGCCGATCAGATTCAACTGCACCGAACGCTTCGCATAGGCGATGGCGACCTCGGCGATGCGTTTCTCGTCGCGATTCAGGTCGGCCCAGAGCGCGTGCAGGTTGATCGCGTCGGTGGTCTGTTCGAGCGCCGCGACGAGCACGCGACTGACGAAGCGCGCGAGGTCGTCGGGCGGCAGCTGCTGGCTCTGGCGGATGCGCGGCAGATGCGCCAGCGCCTCGCGCGCCCGCTTGCGCGCGGCCAGCGCTTCGATCAGCCAGCGCGCACCCATCGGCGACAGCCGCGAGGCCTGCGACAGCGGCACCAGCATCTCGATGGCGGCACCGGCGCGACCGTCGAGCAGTTCGTTGCGGGCACGCAGTTCGGTGGCGAGATCATGGGTTTCCGCGGCCTCGGTGAGCAGGTCGAGCAGACGCGTTTCTTCGCCGCGGTCGCCGCGGGCATGTGCGGCTGCGTGCGCCGCGATCAGCGCCGGCAGTTTCAGCACCGGCTGCTTGCTCGCCTTGAGCAGTTGCTGGCCGGCGCGATTCGGACGACCGGCGACGAGCGCGATCATGCCGTCGAGGAAACGTCGGCGCGCACCGCGGCGTGCACCCGAACGCCACAGCCGGAACGGCCAACGCAGCAGCCAGAACACGACGTACAACAGGGCCAGCGCCGCGAGCAGCAGGAAGATCGCGTTGACCAGCGTGGTCTCGATGGCGAGATCGCCGCGCTGGATCAGCACGTAACCGGTATCGCCGCGCAGGCCGTGCACCGCCAGCGCGCCCAGCACCGCCGCCAGCAGCAACAGCAGCAGCAGGCGGTACAACGTCATCGTTCGACTCCGCGCGCCACGTCGTGGGTGTGGCGCAGATTCACCAGTTGCTCCAGCGCCAGGCCGAGGTCCGGCCACGGCGCCGGCTTGTAGGCGGCGAGCTGGGTCAGCTTCAGGCGCACATCGCGGGTGCTGGCGGCATCCAGATCGAAACCGAAGGCCAGGGCTTCACGGGCTTCGGCGACCAGCCGCTGGTAGCGCGGCAGATCCTGCTGACGCAGGGCTTCTTCGGCATGCAGCAGGTCGAGTGCGACGACGCTGCGCAAGGTGTCGGCACCGAGCGGGCCGAGCAGCCCGGCCTCGCGCGGACTGACCCGACGCACCCGCACCAGCCCGCGCAGCAGGGTCTCGAAACGGCCCGCGGCGACGGCAGGCGCGGTTTCCGCCGCGTCGCCGCGCAGGGGCAGCTGCGGCAGGCGCGCACGCACGTCGGCCAGCGCCACCAGGGTGTCGGCATAGGACTGCTGCGGTACCGCTTCCAGCGCCGCGATTTCCTGCGCCAGCGTCTGCCGCACGCCGGCGTAGCGCGGGTCTTCCAGCCGCGCCAGTTCGTTGTCGGCCAGGTGCAGCGCGGTCAGCGCCGCCTGCGCGTCGCGGAACAGGCGCAGGCGTTCGATGCCGGCCGACAGCAGCAGCTCGGCCTGATTCAGGCGCAGCTCGGACACGCTGTCCATGCGGTTTTCGGAGACGCGCTTGATCGCCTGTTCGAGCAGGGTCGCGCGTTCGCTGATGCCCAGCAATTCTTCGCGCAGGCTGCGGTCGAGCGCATCGTCGTCGTCGAAACGGCGCGTCAGCGCCGACACCTGGCGGCGCAGCTGCGCGTTTTCTTCCTCGGTCAGCACGACCCGGCGCGCGATCGCCTCGCGCTCCTGCATCGCGCGGTCGATGGCGCTCGCCAGATACCACAGGGCGGCCGCCGTCGCGGTCGCCATCCCCAGCGCGACCAGAGCCAGCCACCATGCGCCGCGGCCAGGTCGGGCCGCAGCGGCGTCGTTCGTCTCGTTCATGCGTCGTCTTCGCCTTCCATGGTCATGCTATCAGCGCCGCCGTTCGATCGCGGCGATCAGGTCGATGCTGCGCGCCGAGTCCGCGACCACGACATCGGCGCAGTGCATGCCGCGCGCGAGTGCCGCCAGCCGCTCGCTGCTGACATACAGGGTGTCCTGCGCCAGCCTGAGCCAGCGCGCCTCGCCGAGCAACGCCGGCAGGACCAGCAAGGCCTCGCGACTGCTGACGATCAAGCGCGGATGCGCCATCGCGTCGATGCGACGCAGCCGGTCGGCGCGCGCCGTGCAGGGAATGCGGTCGTAAACCGGCAGATCGGCGGCGTCGATGCCGCGTTCGCGCAGCTGCCGCACCAGCCAGTCGCGGCCGCCGGCGCCGGTGACGCGCACGACGCGTCGCGCCTGGTTCAGCCATGGGTGCTGCAACACCTCCTCGCTGCGATAGCCGGATTCGGGCAACTCGGCGCGGATGCCGTGCGCGACCAGCGCCTGCGCGGTCGACGGCCCTTGCGCGATGACCCCGCCGCGCGGCAACCAGTCGGGCACGACGGCGAACGCGTGGCGCACCGCCAGCGTGCTCGCGAACACCACGACATCGGCATTGGCGGCGGCGCGCAGGGCCAGCGCGAGCACGTCCTTGTCCTTGCGCGGCACCACCCGGAACGGCGCCAGGCTCACCACGTCGGCGCCCCGCCGGCGCAGTTCGGCGGCGAAGGCACGGTTCTCGCCGGCGGGCCGCGTCAGCACGAAACCGAATCCGCGCAAGCGCCCGCTGTCCTCAAGATGCGCGTCCATGGCGCAAAGGGTAATCCGCTTGGCGACCGCCGTCATCGTCCGGCGCTTGCGCTGCACGCAACCGAGTCGGCAGACTGGGGCATGATTCACGACACGTTCTCGCTCGAACGCACCATCCTCGAAACCATTCCGATGGCGCGCGCCATGGGCATCGGCGTGCTCGACTACGACGGCCATCGCATCGCGCTGCAGGCGCCGCTGGCCCCGAACGTCAACGACAAGGGCTGCGCGTTCGGCGGCAGTCTCGCCAGCCTGATGACGCTCGCCGCCTGGGGCCTCGTGAACCTGAAACTGGCCGAGGCCGGCGAACAGGCCGAAGTCTTCGTCGCCGACAGCGCCATCAGTTACTTGAATCCGGTCTGGGACGCGCTCACGGCCGAAGCCGCAGCCGAGCCCGGACAGGACTGGGACCAGTTCATCGCCGATCTGCGCGCGCGCGGCAAGGCCCGCATCACCATGATGGCCGAGGTCGCGGTCGCCGAAGGCGGCGGCGTCGCCTGCCGCATGTTCGGAAAGTTCGTCGCCAAACGGAGTCCCTGACATGCATCTGCTGCCGCGTATCGTCGCCGTCCTGGCCCTGTTCCTCGGCGCCTGCAGTTCGACCCGCGACGAGGACAAGCTGCTCGACGCCACGCTCGACCAATACGCCGCCGCGGTGCGCTGGGGCAGCATCGAAGACGCGCTCGGCTTCCTCGCGCCGGAAGCGCCCCGACCCAGCGCCTTCGACATCGAGCGACTCCGGCAGCTGCAGATCGCCGGCTACCGCGAACAACCGCCGGTGCAGCTGTCGCCGACCGAAGTCGAGCAGGTGGCGCAGATCGACTTCGTGAACCGCCACACCCAGGAAGGCAGGTCGACCATCGAGCGCTTCCGCTGGCGTTTCGACGCCGACGCCCGGCGCTGGTGGCTGGTCAGCGGGATCGCGAAGCTGCGGGCACCGTAGCCGGCAAGCGCAGGATCGCGGCGAACCCCGAATCGCTCACCGGGCGCTACCTGGCGCACACGCAGAGCTGTATCCAGGCCAGCCAGGCCGACAACTTCTTCGTCTCGCACACGCGCCACATGGCCGACGCCAGCTTGAACCGCGACGTCGTGCGCGAGCTCTGCCGCCGTCAACTCGACCCT
>CAZVNC010000191.1:0-5515 GCA_964628305.1 uncultured Ideonella sp. | reverse complement strand
TGCAAGCGCTTGCCGGCATCGCCGGCGAGCTGCGTCAGGCGCGCTTCGAGGTTGAGGTGCACGTCCTCGAGCTCGAGCTTCCAGGTGAACGTGCCGGCGCCGATCTCGGCCGCGATCGCGGTCAGGCCGCGCTCGATCGCGCGCTGGTCGTCGACCGCGATGATGCCCTGCGCGGCGAGCATTTCGGCGTGCGCCAGGCTGCCGGCGATGTCGGCCTTCCACAGGCGCTGGTCGAAGCCGACGCTTGCGGTGTAGCGCTGCACGAGCTCGCTCACCGGCTCGGAAAAAAGCGCCGACCAGGCGGCGGACTTGTTGTCGAGCGGGTTGCTGGCCATCGCGCGGGGGGTCGGGTGAGCGTTTGGTGACGAATTGCCGGGCGCCTGACGCCGTGGCAGGGGCCGGGATGGCGACAATCGCTGCCGGCGCCGAGAATGATTCTATCGGCGCACCCTGCGATGCCTGCGAACCCAGAACAAACCGATTTCGAGCCCACCGGCAGCCGACCCGCGAGCCTGTGGCCGCAGTCGTCGCGCTTCGGCGACAGCCGCGACTTCACGACCACCGGCTTCGGTCCGCCGCGCGCGGTGCCGTCGCGCAGCGGCGGGCCCGGTTCGGCCTTCGACATGTGTCACGGCGGGGTCGTGCTGCGCGCCGTGCTTTTCGTGCACCTCGTGCTCGCGCTCGGACTGATGTTCGGTGCCGCGGGCTTCGAAGCCTGGCTCACGCGGCTCGCGCTCGCGACCGGCGTCGCGCTGCCGGGTCTGCTGCTCTGGCTCGTGCTGTCGTGCCAGTTGAAGGACCGTCTCGCCGCGCTACCGGTTGCGGCGCAGTGGGTCGCGGCCGTCGCGCTCGGCGCGGTCTGCGCGGCCGGCTCCTGGGCGCTGCAGGCGAGCATCGGTCTCGGCACGCTGGCTGAAGCGCAAGGCTTCGCGCCGTCGCGCTGGTTCGCGCCGACGCTCGCCGGCGCGGCGTTTTCGGCGGCGCTCTTCTACTGGCTGCGGCTGCGCGCGACCGCACAGGGCCCGGCCGATTCGCGCGCGCGCCTTGCCGAACTGCAGTCGCGGATCCGGCCGCACTTCCTCTTCAACACGCTCAACACCGCGATCGCGCTCGCGCGCGTCGACCCGGCGCGCACCGAAGGCCTGCTCGAGGACCTTGCGGAGCTGTTTCGCGTCGCGCTCGCCGAACCCGGCGCCGCCGTCTCGCTCGGCGCCGAAGTCGAACTTGCGCAGCGCTACCTCGCGATCGAGCAGACGCGCTTCGGCGATCGGCTGCGGGTCAGCTGGGAACTCGATCCCGCTGCCGCGCAGGCGCGCGTGCCGCCGCTGCTGCTGCAGCCGCTGGTCGAGAACGCGGTGCGCCACGGTGTCGAGCCGGCCGCCGACGGCGGCACGATCCGCGTGCGCACGCGGCTGCGCCGCGGCCATGCGGTGATCACGATCGACAACAGCCTGCCGCCGCACGCATCGCGGCCGGGCGCCGGCATGGCGCTGCGCAACGTTCGCGAGCGGCTGCACCTGATGCACGACGTTGCCGCGTCCTTCGATGCGCAGCCCGACGGCACGCTGTACCGGGTACGCATCGTCGTGCCGGTCTGACGCGGAGAGCTTGTCAATGTCCGATCCGCTTCGCGTCCTGCTCGTCGACGACGAAGAACTCGCCCGGCTGCGGCTGCGCAGCCTGGTCGGCGAGTGCGAATCGCCGCGCGCCGAGGTCGTCGCCGAGGCTTCGAACGCGGCGCAGGCGCTTGCCTGGCTTGCCGAACACGATTGCGACCTGCTGTTGCTTGACATCGGCATGCCGGGCAAGGACGGCGTCGCGCTGGCTGGCGAGTTGAAGCAGCGCGCGCGGGCGCCGGCCATCGTGTTCGTCACCGCGCACGCCGAGCGCGCGCTCGACGCCTTCGAGTTGAACGCGGTCGACTACCTGACGAAGCCGGTGCGCCGCGCGCGGCTTGTCGAGGCATTGCAGCGCGTGGCGCAGCGCAAGGCGCCGCGGTCGGAAGCGCCAGCCACGGCGACCGAGCCGCCGGTGATCGTCGTCACCGAGCTGGGCCGCGTCGTTCGCGTGCCGCTGCATGAGGTGCTATACCTGAAGGCCGAGTTGAAATATGTGACGCTGCGCACCGCCGAGCGCACCCATGTGCTCGACGACGCGCTCGCCGACCTCGAGTCGCGGCTCGGCGAGCGCTTTCTGCGCGTGCACCGCAACGCGCTCGTCGCGCGCCACGCGCTGCGCGCGCTCGAGCGCCGCAGCCTCGGCGCCGAGATCGACGACGAAGGCGCCGAAGGCTGGGCGGTGCGCGTTGCGCCGGTCAACGAATGGCTCGCCGTGTCGCGCCGCCAGCTCGCCGCGGTCCGCGAGGCGATGCGCGAATCGGGGAGCGGCTGAGCCGCAGGCGGCTTACGCCGCGACCGGGCGCAGCGCGGCTTGCAGCGCCGCCGCCGCATCGCCGAAGGCGTAGCTGTCCATGCCCAGGCTGGCGAGCGTGACGCTGGCGTGCAGCCGCAGCGGCGCGGCGAACCGCCCGCCTGCACCGGCCGCCGCATACCACGGCAGCAGATGCTCGTCGGTTGGATGCATCAGCGCCGCATGCGGCGCGCGCTTGCGGTAGTCGAACAGCGCGTCCCAGTCGCGCGCCGCGCTGCGCTCGGCGAACCAGGATCTGAACTCGAAACTCTCGGCGAGCTCGTCGCTGTCCGTCGTGTCCGCGTCGTGCCGTTCGGCGTGACGCGGCGGACGGGCCGAGAAGGCGAGCCGCAGGTTGTGCGTGATGCTGCCGGTGCCCAGCACCAGCACGCCTTCGCCGCGCAATGCGGCGAGCGCCTCGCCGAGCGCGAACAGGCTCGCGGGCGCCATGCCGGGCACGAGTGCGAGCGGCAGCACCGGAACATCGGCCTGCGGGTACATGAAGCGCAGCACGGTCCAGATGCCGTGGTCGAGCCCGCCCTGGTCGACGCGCGGCGCGGCCACGCCGGCCGCGGCGAGCCGCGCCTCGACCTGTGCGGCAAGTGCGGGCGCGCCGGCCGCGTCGTAGCGAAGCGCATAGAGCGCGGCGGGAAAGCCGCCGAAATCATGCACCGTGTCGTGCTGCGCGGCGGCGAGCAAGGCCGGCGCGCGCGCCGTCGTGTGGGCCGAGATCGCGAGCACCGCGCGCGGCCGGCCGAAGCTGGCGTCGATCGCCGGGCCGAGGCGTTGCAGGAACGCGCCGGCCGCGCCCGGTTCGAGCGCGATCATCGGCGAGCCGTGCGAGACGAAGAGCGAGGGCAGATTCATGAGTGATGGATTGGATCACCCGCGGCGCGTTCCTGCATTCGCATCGATTGAAGACGCCGTTCGGCGCTGGCGGCGGTGCTGCGGTATCGTCGCCCGGTCGTGGCGCGACGCTCGCGCACGCACCTTTGCCGACCCGACGATGACGAACAGCAGCAACGCACGATCTGCAGCCTGGTGGGCGCTTGCCGCGCGCCAGTTGATGCGCGACTTTCGGGCCGGCGAGTTGCGCCTGCTCGCGCTGGCGGTGACGCTTGCGGTCGCCGCGTTGACGGCGGTCGGGTTCTTTGCCGACCGCCTCTCGGGCCAGTTGACGCGCGACGCGCGCCAGTTGCTCGGCGGCGATGCGGTCGTCGCGAGCGATCAGCCGGCGCCGGCCGGGTTTGCCGCCAAGGCGCGCGCGCTCGGACTCGTCGTCGCCGAGAGCGCGACCTTTCCGAGCATGGCGCGGGCGAGCGATGAACGCGGCGGCGCAACCAGGCTCGTCGCGGCGAAGGCGGTCGATGCCGCCTATCCGCTGCGCGGCCGGCTGCAGTTGAAGGACGCGGCCGACGCGCCAGTGCAGGAGGTCGCGCAGGCGCCGCCGCCCGGTGAGGCGTGGGTCGACGCCACGCTGCTCGAGGCGCTGCACTTGAGCCTCGGCGACCGGCTGCTGCTCGGCAACACGGCACTGACACTCGCCCGGATCATCGTTCTCGAACCCGATCGCGGCGGCGGCTTCATGAGCTTTGCGCCGCGCGTCCTCTTCAACCAGGCCGACCTGCACGCGACCGGCCTGATCCAGCCGGCGAGCCGCGTGACGTACCGCCTCGCGGTCGCCGCGCCGCCCGGGCGCGACCCGGCGGTCGGCGAGTTCGTCGCCTGGGTCGAGGAGAGAATCAAGAGCGAGGCGCTGCACGGCATGCGCGTCGAGTCGCTCGAGGCCGGTCGGCCCGAAGTGCGCCAGACGCTCGATCGGGCGGAGAAGTTTCTGAACCTCGTCGCACTGCTCGCCGCGCTGCTCGCCGCGGTGGCGGTCGGCATTGCTTCGCGCGATTTCGCGAACCGCCATCTCGACGATTGCGCGATGCTGCGCGTCCTCGGCCAGCCGCAGCGCGTGATCGCGTTGCAGTACATCGCCGAGTTCGCCGCCGTCGGCCTGCTCGCGAGCGCGGCAGGCGTTGCGATCGGCTTCGCGGTGCACTACGTCTTCATCTGGCTGCTCGCCGGTCTGGTCGGCGCCACGCTGCCGGCGGCGAGTGCGTGGCCGGCGCTGTTCGGGATCGGCGTCGGGCTCACGCTGCTGCTCGGCTTCGGCCTGCCGCCGGTGCTGCAGCTCGCGCGCGTGCCGCCGTTGCGTGTGATCCGCCGCGACGTCGGCGCGTTGAAGCCGGCTTCGGCGCTGGTTCTGGCGGCGGGCGTGCTCGGCTTTGCCGCGCTGCTGCTCGCGGTGGCGAGCGACGTCAAGCTCGGCCTGATCGCGGTCGGCGGCTTCGGCGCCGCCGTCGCGCTCTTTGCCGCCGCGTCGTGGATCGTCGTGATGGTCTTGAAGCGCATCGTTCCCGAGTCGCGCGCGCCGCGCTGGCTGGTGCTCGCGACGCGCCAGATCGCCGCCCGGCCGGCGTTCGCCGTGCTGCAGGTGTCGGCGCTCAGCGTCGGGCTGCTCGCGCTGATCCTGCTCGTGCTGCTGCGTACCGATCTGATCTCGGCCTGGCGGCGGGCGACGCCGACCGATGCGCCGAACCGGTTCGTCATCAACATTCAGCCCGATCAGAGCCAGGCGTTCCAGGCCCGGCTGCGTGCCGCGGGGGTCGGGCGCTTCGACTGGTATCCGATGATTCGCGGCCGCCTCGTCGCCGTCAACGGCAAGCCGGTAACGCCCGACGACTACACCGAGGATCGCGCCAAGCGGCTCGTCGAGCGCGAGTTCAACCTCAGCACCGCAGCGCAATTGCCGAACTACAACGAACTCATCGGCGGGCGCTGGCAAAGCGAAGAGGCCGACGCATTGAGCGTCGAGGAAGGGCTTGCCGCGGAGCTCGGCCTGAAGCTCGGCGATCGCCTGCGCTTCGATATCGCGGGCGTGCCGGTCGAAGGCCGCATCACGAGCCTGCGCAAGGTCGACTGGGCGTCGATGCGGGTCAACTTCTTCGTCATGTTCCCGCACGCGCAGATGCCCGGCGTGCCGACGACCTATATCGCCGCGTTTCGCGCCCCGCAGGCGAACGGCTTCGACAACGCGCTGTCGCGCCAGTTTCCGAAC
>CAZVNC010000190.1:0-5547 GCA_964628305.1 uncultured Ideonella sp. | reverse complement strand
TCTGATCCGCCGCCTGCCGAAGAACCTGAAGCTCGGTGAGCTGCGCGTCTTCATGGCCGTGCTCGAGGCGCGCAGCTTTCGCAAGGCCGCTTCCATGCTGCACCTGACGCAACCCGCGGTCACGCGCGCGATCGCGTCGCTCGAGGATCTGCTCGAAGCAAGGCTCTTCGACCGCCGCAGCGAAGGCGTCGTGCCGACCGTCCACGGCCTGAGCTTTGCACCGCGCGCGGCTGCCGTGTTCGAGGAACTGCGCCGCGCGGCGCAGGATCTGACCCTGATATCCAGCGGCCAGCAGGGCAGCCTGCGCGTGGGCATCGTGCCGATGCCGGCCATTCCGTTCCTGCCGATCGCGGTGCGCCGTCTGCGCGACGAACACCCTGGGATCTTCGTCTCGGTCGTCGAGGACCGGGAAGCCGAACTGCTCGACCGTCTGCGAAAGCGCGACATCGAGCTTGCGATCCTTCGCATGGCGCTGCTCGACCAGGACGACGAGATGCGCTTCGACCGCTTCTTCGACGAAAAACTCTGCGTCCTGGCGGCCAGGGATCACCCGCTTGCCGCGCGCGAGCGACTCGACTGGCCGGAGTTGCTGCAGGCCGACTGGGTGCTGCCGCCGGCCGATTGCATCTTCTACGAGCACATGCGGCGCACGCTCCTCGAGGTCGGGCTCGAGATGCCGCGCGTCGTCGTCGAGGCTTACTCGGTACATCATCAGTACACGATGGCCCTGCACGGCGGGATGCTCGCCTTCGGCATGCGCTCGCAGTTCGAGTTCGCGCCCGAGAAGGCACTGCTGAGGCGCCTCGCCTACGAGTTCCCGACACCGGTGCGGTCGGTCGGCGCGATGTCGCTGCGCGCGCACGAACTCAGCCCGCTCGCGCGACAGCTGATCGGCCACATCCGCCACCTCGCGCCGCCTCCGCTGGAGCTCGTCGCGCCCGCGCCGCAATCGGCAGCCGCCAAACCCGCGCGTCGCCGCCCGGCATCCTAGAAGTCCTTGCGCAGCGTGATCCATATCTCGGTCGAGCTGTAGTTGGGCGACAGGAAGTTGCTCTCGTCGCGGATGTAGAGCACTTCCGGGTTCAGCGTCCAGGTGGGGGCGAACTCCCAGGTCAACCCGCCGCCGACCTCGTAGAGGTTGTCTCGGCGCTTGCCGAAGCTGATCTGGTTGCCGTCGGGGTCGAGGTTGGCGCGCGCCGTGCCGAAGCGCTCCTGCTGCCACCAGAAGAAGACGAAGCCGCCCAGCGTGTCGCTGAAGGTGTAGGTGAGCGACGGCGACAGGCCGAAGAAGTTGGCGTCGCCGTCGGCCCGGCCTTGCAGCGCGTTCTCGTGCCCGAGCGCGCCGGTCAGCGAGAAGCCGCCCTTGCCGTTGAACAGCGAGACCGACCAGCCCGGGTTGAACTCGAAGATGTCGCGCGTGCGCGCGCGCTCCGGGCCGTTCGGGTAATTGCGGCGCCGGTACTCGAGGCCGAAGCTGAGCTGGTTGTCCTCGTCGAGCCGTTTGCGCCAGTTCCCGAAGACGCCGACGTCGTTGCGGTAGTTGCCGTCGCCGCGGTAGCTGACGCGCCCGCGCACGCCGACGGCGACGTTGTCTTCGCCGATGCTGCGGCTCACGTTCGCATTCCAGCGCAGGTCGGAGTCGTTGCGGCGGTTGCCGGCGTCGATGTCCTCGTGGTCGTAGTCGCGAAACCGGTAGTCGAGCGTGCCGTTCAGCGAATAGCCGTTGTCGAGTTCGTAGTTCAAGCCGCCGCCGACGCGCAACGAGACGAAGTTGTCGTCGGTCTCGTTGCCGCCGAAGGCGTCGGTGCCGCGCGTTGCATTCACGCTGTAGTTGCCGACGCCGACCATCGCATAGCCGAACGAGACGAGGCGCTCGCCGCGGGCGCTCTGCGCCGCGGCGCGCGCATAGATCTCAACCTGCTGATGCAGGTCGGGCGGCAGGTTGTCGAATCGAAGCACGGTCTCGAACTCGATCTTCGCGCTCGCATAGTCGCCCTGTGCGACGTAGGCCCGACCGAGGCCGAGGTGCGCCTCTACGTTTCCGGGAGCGGCAGCGAGCGCGCGCCGAAACAACTCGCGTGCGTTCTCGGCGCGGCCGGTCTGGAGCGCGATCTCGCCCAGCAGGATGTTGAACTCGGCGTTGTCCTTCGCCGCCGCCTCGAAGGGCTGGAGCAGCGCGTAGGCCTCCTGGGCCTTGCCGTCCTTGACCAGTTGCTGCGCGCGCGCCAGATCGGGTTCGGCAGCGAAGACGGACGCCACTGCGACGACCATCGCGCCAGCGATCACGCTGTGCCGCAACTGCATGCGAAAGAGCCTGGCCCGCCTGCGCGGCGGCGGGCGGGTTCCGATCGAGGGATTCATGTTCTTTTCTCCTGCAGCCCCCGGCTCTCGAGGAGTGGTTGCGGCACTTTAAGGAGGGTGGTCGAAATCAGCACCTCGCACAAACCCGGCATCTGCGATGCCGTTTTGTTATCGCGCGATGCCCACGCATTGCGGTCACTGCGGCATTGCCGGGTGACAATTCCCCGCTCGCTCGTTCATGCGAGTGGCGCCACATCACCCCTGTGATCGAGGCTGGCCCAAGGCTGGCGACAATCGCGGCCATCGGCGGGGCTCGCCTGCCAACCACTCTGGAGAAGTCATTCATGCTCTACGTAGACATTCCGACCCGCGCCGACATCGAACGCCTGGGCGCAGTGCGGACCGCCGCGTGCATCTCGATCTACCTGCCGACCACGCCGTTGACACAGGATGCACAGGCCGACCGCATCGCGCTGAAGAATCTGGCCGGCAGCGCGATCGAGCAGGCGCGTGCGCTGGGCGCCGACAAGGCCGCGGTGGCCGCGATCGACGAAGCGCTCGCCGACCTGGTGGACGACGATGAGTTCTGGCGCTTCCAGGCGCACAGCCTGGCGGTGCTCGCCACCCCGCAAGAGACGCTGACCTTTCGTCTGCCGAACACGCTGCATCCGGTCGCGCTGGCCGGCGACCGCTTCTACCTGAAGCCGCTGCTGCGTGCGCTGACGGTGTCGCAATCGGCCTACGTGCTGGCGCTGGCGCAAGGTGCGGTGCGGCTGGTCGAGGTCTCGGGCGACCTGCCGACGGTGACCGTCAAGGTCCATGGTCTGCCCAGCGACGTCGCCAGTTCGGTGGGCAAGGCCTCGATCAAGGACCGTTCGCCAGGCGGCCGCATCCAGGGTACCGAAGGGCAGAAGGTGCGCATGCGCCAGTACGCGCGCCAGATCGATCAGGCCTTGCGCGGCCTGCTGGCCGGCAGCGAGACGCCGCTGATCCTGGCTGCGGCGCAGCCGCTGGATGCGATCTTCCGCTCGGTGTGCTCGTACCCACACCTGGTGCGTGAAACGATCGCCGGCAATCCCGAGCAGATCACCGACCCGGAACTCGGCCAGGCCGCGCGCGGCGTGCTCGACCGTCTGCATCGCAGCGAACTCGGTGAACTGCACGCGCTGTTCGAGACGCGCAGTGCGCAACGGCGCACCACGACCGATGTCGCGCAGGCAGCGAAGGCGGCGACCTTCGGCGCCGTGGCCACGCTGCTCGTCGATATCGACGACATGGTGCCCGGCAGCATCGACGACAACGGCGGCGTGAGCTTCGATGCGGCCGGCCCGGCCAGCCACGGTGTGGTCGACCAGATCGCGGCGCGCGCACTCGCCTCGGGCGCGCGCGTGCTGGGCGTGCGCCGCGCGGACATCCCGGGCGGCGGCACGCTCGCGGCGATCCTGCGCTACGCGTTCTGACGCTTCGTTGTGCGCGCCATTTCCAGTCCCGAGGCGGACCGTTCGAATGGCACCTCTTCACCCACCCAAAAGCAGCCGAGGTCCAAATGATCAAGAACTTTCTTGCGGCACTCTTCGCCGTCCTATCGCTTGCCGCCGGCAGCGCGTCGGCGCAGCCGACAACGTCACCGACGCTCGGCAAGATCAAGGCGGCGAAGGCGATCAACGTCGCCTACTCGGCCGACTCGCTGCCGTTCTCGGTGAACGGTCCGAACGGTGCGCCGGTGGGCTATTCGATCGACCTGTGCAAGCGCGTCATTGCACAGATCGGCCGCGCAGTCGGCGAGCCTGAACTGAAGGTGAACTGGATCCCGGGGTCGGTCGCCGAACGGTTGCAGATGGTCGCCTCCGGCCGCGCCGAACTCGAGTGTGCGAATACCACGCAGACGCAGAGCCGGCTCGCGAACGTCGATTTCTCGAACCTGATCTTCGTCGACGGCGGCGGCCTGCTCGTCGTCGCCGGCGCACCGATCAACCAGGTCAGCGACCTCGCCGGCAAGCGTGTCGCGGTGCTGAAGGGAACGACGACCGAGCAGCGCCTGAACGACATGCTGCGCGTGCGCCTGATCAACGCGACCGTGGTGCCGATTGCCGACGCGAACCAGGGCGTCGCGATGCTCGAGAGCGGCGCGGCCGACGCCTATGCCGGCGACAAGGTCAAGCTGGTCGGACTCGCGGTGCAGTCGAAAGACCCCTCCAAGCTGGCACTCGTGGCCGAAGAGCTTTCGTTCGAACCGTATGCGCTCGCCATGCCGCGCAACGATTCGGCGTTCCGGCTCGAAGTCAACAAGGCGCTGACGCAGGTCTACGTCGGCGGCGACATCGAGAAGATCTTCGCCCAGTGGCTCGGCAAGCTCGGCCGTCCGACCGGATTGCTGAGCGCGATGTTCCTTCTCAATTCGATTCCGGATTGAGCCAGCCCCCGATCTTGCGGAGAACTTCATGAAGCTCGATTCCACCTGGCGCCGCGTCGCCGCTGCGTTTGCCATCGGCGCCGCCACCCTGCTGGCCGGCTGCAACACGCCGCCTGCGTTCCAGGTTTCGCAGCCGTCGGCGCGCGACGGCACCGTCGAGGCGATCCACCAGGACGCGGTGCAGAACGTCAACAACGTGGCCGGCGCGATCGGCGGCGGGGTGGTCGGCGGACTGCTCGGCAACCAGATCGGCGGCGGACGCGGGCAGACCGTTGCGACCGTGGTCGGCGCAACCGGCGGCGCCATGATCGGCAACCAGGCCGCCAACCGCAGCCAGACCATCGTTTGGCGCATTTCGATTCGCTACGACGACGGCAGCGTCGCGACGGTGCAGCAGACGGTGCCGCCGGCGTTTCGCGTCGGCGACCGGGTGCGCGTCACCCCGAACGGGATTCAGCAGCTCTGAGCGCATCCGACGCGCGCGTGGGAGTTCGGGTGACGCGGCGCCCGGCATGAGGCGGCGCGCCTTGCTCGGCGCTGCCGGCGCGACCGCACTGCTTGCGAGCGGCTGCGGTTTCACGCTGCGCGACGGCGTGTTGAACAAGTGCCTCGTCGGGCTGCCGCCCGAGTTGCGCGAGCATCCGCTCGTCATCGCCGCCTGGAAGGGGCTCGATGCCGCCAAGGTGTGGGACACCCACTGCCACGTGTTCGGCGACGGCGATTCGGGCAGCGGCCTTTGGTACAACCCGCGGCTCGACGAGTTCTGGCGGCCGCTCGACTACGCGCAGCGCACGCTCTACGTCAACGCGTCGTGCACCGACAATTCGCCCGGC
>CAZVNC010000189.1:3089-5574 GCA_964628305.1 uncultured Ideonella sp. | reverse complement strand
ACGGCCGCAGCCTGGCGCTGCGCGGCGTGGTGCTGGCCGACGGCAGCGAGCTGCGCTGCGACCACCTGGTGCTGGCGCTGGGCCACAGCGCACGCGACACCTTCGCGATGCTGCACGCGCGCGGCGTGGCGATGCAGGCCAAGCCCTTCGCGGTGGGCCTGCGCATCGAGCACCCGCAAAGCCTGATCGACCGCGCGCGCTTCGGCGCGAACGCCGGGCACCCGATCCTGGGCGCGGCCGACTACAAGCTGGTGCACCACGCGGGCAACGGCCGCAGCGTCTACAGCTTCTGCATGTGCCCGGGCGGCACCGTGGTCGCGGCCACGTCGGAGGAAGGCCGCGTCGTCACCAACGGCATGAGCCAGTATTCGCGCAACGAGCGCAACGCCAACGCCGGCATCGTCGTCGGCATCGCGCCGCAGGACTATCGTCGCGACGCGCGGGCTGATGGCCCGATCGACGCCCTCGACGGCATCGCCTTTCAGCGCCACTGGGAAGCGCGCGCCTACGAACTCGGCGGCGGCGGCTACGTCGCGCCAGGCCAGCTGCTCGGCGACTTCGTGAAACGCCAGCCCAGCAGCGCGTTTGGCGGCGTGCTGCCGTCGTACCAGCCGGGCGTGCGGATGACCGACCTCGCCGCGCACGGCGCCGAGAGCCTGCCCGGCTACGCGCTCGACGCAATCCGAGAAGCGCTGCCCGCATTCGAGCGCCAGATCACGGGTTTTGCGCTGCCCGACGCCGTGCTCACCGGCGTCGAGACGCGCACCTCGTCGCCGCTGCGCATCACCCGCGGGCGCGACCTGCAGAGCCTGAACGTAAATGGCCTCTACCCGGCCGGCGAAGGCGCAGGCTACGCCGGCGGCATCATGTCGGCCGGCGTCGATGGCATCGAGGTCGCGGAGGCGGTTGCGCTGCAGATCGGCGTGGTGCGAGACTGACGGTCTGCGACGCCGCCTTCAACCAGGACGCATGCGATGAACCCCAAGCCTTCGAGCGCCTACTGCCGGATCGCCGACAACCGCTTCGCCGCCAGCGAACTGACGCGCGGCCCGTGGAACCCCGATCACCAGCACGCCGGGCCGCCGACCGCGCTCGTCTGCCGCGCCGTGGAACGGGCCGCGGCGGCACACGGCCTGACGCACCTGGCGCGCCTCACCGCCAACCTGCTGCGCCCGGTGCCGCTGGGCGAGCTGATCGTCGAGGTGGAAGAGGACTACGCCGGCCGCAACGCGGCACACTTCTCGGCCCGCCTGTCGGGTGGCGGCAAGGAATTGGCCCGGTTCACCGCGCTGATGCAGCGCGAGGTCGAGACCCCGACCCCGCCCGGCACGCCCGGCCATCCGCTGCCCGCGGCGCCGCGCCGGCCCGACGATTGCGAGCCTTTTGCGATGCCGTTCGCCGGGGAGCAACTCAACTACACCGACCTGGTCGAGAACCGCGTCGCCGAAGGCCGCCCCTGGGCCGGGCCGAGCAGCGTCTGGTTCCGGCTGCGCCATCCGCTCGTCGAGGGCGAGGCGCCCAGCCCGTACCAGCGGGTGGCGGTGGCCGCCGATTCGGGCAACGGCATCAGCGCGGCGCTCGACTTCTCGCGCTACAGCTTCGTCAACTGCGACCTGACGATCAACCTGCTGCGCCGGCCCGTGGGCGACTGGATCTGCCTCGCCGCCCGCACCCAGCTCGGCGGCAATGGCTGCGGGCTGGCGGAATCGGCGCTTTACGACGAGGCCGGACTGATCGGCCGGGCGACGCAGAGTCTCGCGGTGCGGCAGCGGGAGCGTTGAGGCGCATGCGCTGATCCGCGGCGCGGCAATGCCTCACGCCGCGCGGTTTGGCCGCGGGCGCCGCTCCACCGCCAGCGCACCCGGGCACGACTCGAGCGTCGCGATCAGGCGACGCGTGCCTGGCTGAGCAGCCTCGAGAGGAAGCCGCGCGTTCTGTCGTGTCGCGGCCGCATCAGCACCTCGCCCGGCGGGCCGGACTCGACGATGACGCCGCCATCGATGAAGGCGACACGATCGCCAGCATCGCGCGCGAACGCCATCTCGTGCGTGACGACGATCATCGTCATGCCGTCGTCGGCGAGGTCGCGCATGACCGCGAGCACTTCTTCGACGAGTTCCGGGTCGAGCGCCGAGGTCGGCTCGTCGAACAGCATCAGCTTCGGCTGCATCGCCCGCGCGCGCGCGATCGCCACCCGCTGTTGCTGGCCGCCGGACAAGTGATTCGGGTAGGGGGCGGCCTTGTCGGAGAGGCCGACCCGCTCGAGCAGCGCCAGCGCACGCTCGAGCGCCTGCGGCCGCGGCTCGCGCTTGACATGCAGGGGCGCCTCGAGGATGTTTTGCAGCACCGTCTGGTGCGGGAACAGATTGAAGCGCTGGAACACCATGCCGATGCGGGCGCGTTGGCGGCAGACCTCGCGCTCGGGCAACTCGAAGAGCAGGTCGCCGCGCTGACGGTAGCCGATCGGCTCGCCGTCGACCTCGAT
>CAZVNC010000189.1:0-3079 GCA_964628305.1 uncultured Ideonella sp. | reverse complement strand
CTTCTCCAGGTGGTTGATGCAGCGCAGGAAGGTGCTCTTGCCGGAGCCCGACGGGCCGATCAGACAGAGCACCTCGCCCGCCGGCACCTGCAGGCTGATGCCCTTGAGCACTTCGTCGCGGCCGTAGCGCTTGTGAACGTCCTGCGCGTCGACCATCCAGCGCGGTGCGTCCGGGGCGGCGACTTCAGCGCGCGCCATGGGTGTGCGTGGCCGATCGCGCGAGACGGCGTTCGACGAAGTGCTGGCCGAGGCTGCTGACCGAGGTGATCGCAAGGTACCAGAAGGTCGCGACGAGCATCAGTTCGATCGTGTGCAGGTTGGCCGACGAGATGTTCTGCGCCGCGGTCAGAAGGTCGCCGCCGGCGATCACCGACACCAGTGACGTCGCCTTCAGCAACGAAATGAACTGGTTGCCCGCGGGCGGGATGATCACACGCAGCGCCTGCGGCAGCACGATGCGGCGCAGTGCCAGCGAACGCGACATGCCGAGCGCGAGCGCTGCCTCGTGCTGGCCGCGATCGACCGCCAGGATGCCGGCGCGAACGATCTCGGCCATGTAGGCCGCCTCGTTCAGGCCGAGTGCGATCACCGATGCCACGAACGGGGTCAACACCGCGTTGGTGCGCAACGGCCCGATGGTCGCGAACAGCAACGCGAAATTGCCCCACACGAGGATCTGCACCAGCAGCGGCGTGCCGCGCAGCAGCCAGACGTAGGCGCCACCGCCCAGACGCAGCACGCGGCTGTCGGAGAGCCGCATGACCGCAAGCACGACGCCGAGCGCCAGTCCGATGACGGCGGCCAGCAGCGCCAGCACGATCGTGGTCCGCAAGCCCTCCAAGATGGCCGGCGCGAACTGGAACTGCCAGATCACCGAATGCTTGATGTTCGGATTGCGCCAGATCGCCACCGCCAGCCAGGCGAGGAGCGCGAGGAACACGGCGCTGCTTGTCCACAGCCACGGCCTGCGCAACGGGACGATGCGCGTCGCGGACGTGGATGCGTTCAAGCTGGCCGCGCCCCGCCGCACCCGCCGTGCGCCTTCGCTACGCCCGGTCGTGTTCAGCCGCCGTTGATCGTCGCGGTCTTGACTGCGCCGCCCTCGACACCATGCTTCTCGAGGATCTTCAGGTAGCTGCCATCGGCAATGAGCGCATTCAGCGACTTCTGGAGCGCATCGCGCAGCGCGGTGTTGTCCTTCGCGACACCGATCCCGAGCGGCACCGGCTGGTACTCGCGATTCGCAACGACGTCGAAGATCTTGCCGTCGCCAGCGGTCTTCGCGAGGTACACCATGACCGGCGAATTGCCGAAGAACACCGCCGCGCGCCCGGTTTGCACCTGCATCCGTGCGTCCGACGGCTGCGCGTACTTCAGGTTCTCGAGCCCCGCCTTGCCGGCCTTCTTGCAAGCCGCGTCGGCTTCGTCGACGAGCAAGATCTGCGTCGAACCCTGCACCGTCGACACCGTCTTGCCGCACAGCGTGTCGAGGCCGTCGATGTGCTGCGGGTTGCCCTTTTGCACCAGCAGCTTGGTGCCGAGGTTGAAGAAGTCGACGAAGTCGATCACCTTCTGGCGCTCGGGCGTGTCGTTCATCAGCGTGAAGGTGATGTCGATGTTCTTCGCCTGCATTGCCGGCAACAGGCCGTTGAACGGGATCGCCTTGAAGACGATGGTGCGGCCCATCTGCAGGCTCATCGCGGCCGCCAGATCGACGATCGCGCCCTGCAGCGTCGTACCGTCGGCGGCGTAGGAGATCATCGGCGGACTGTTCGTGATGCTGCCAGCCGTGATCGCATCGGCGGCGTGTGCCGGCGCGAACGCTGCGCCTGCCAACAGGCAGACGGCGGCGGCTGTGGCCCGCAGCACGGCGCTGGCGACGATCGGCGGCCGAAGATGCGGCAGGTTCGACATGGCAGGCTCCATTCGGGTTGGCTGGCGGGGAATTCTAGGTCGAAGCTCGTCACTCGCGGCGCGGCTCTCCAGCCTGGCGCGTCAGCGCTGCGGCATGTCCTTCGCACCGTAGCCGAGACTGACGGTCGCATCTTGCGGAATCGGCGGCATGGTCGCATTCCATGTCTGCCAGGCGTCGCGCAGCGCGGCGAAGCGCTCGGGCTCGCGGTGCGCGAGGTTGGCCCGCTCGCGCTCGTCGGCGCCAAGGTCGAACAAGTACTCGTGTTCGTCGACCTTCAGGTACTTCCATCGCCCGTCGCGCAGCGCGCGCTGATCGCGATGCTTCATGCGCCAGTAGAGCGGTCGCTCGAAGCTGCGGGTCGGATCGTCGAGCACCGGCAGCAACGACACACCGTCGAGCGGATACGCAGGGTCGGCAGCGACGCCTGCCGCAGCGAGCATCGTCGCCGACCAGTCCATTGTCATGCACGGTTGCGCGCTCGTGCCGCCGCAGGCGATGCGCGCCGGCCAGTGCGCGATCCACGGCACGCGGATGCCACCTTCGGTGAGATCCATCTTGCCGCCCACCAATGGCCAGTTGTCGCTGAAGCGCTCGCCGCCGTTGTCGCTCGTGAAGACAACGAGCGTGTCGTGCAGGGCGCCCCTGTTGGCCAGGGCCTGCAAGATCCAGCCGATGCCTTCGTCCATCTGCCGGATCATGTCGCGGTAGACGTGGATGTTGCCGCCATGGAGATGAAAGAGGTTGTCCTTGACCTGTTCGCAAAGCGCACCGTCAGCGCGCGTTTCCCACGGCCAGTGCGGTGCGGTGTAATTTACGCTGAGGAAGAACGGCGCGCCGCCCGGCTGCGCGCAGCGCTCGACGACGTCGACCGCGCGGCGCGAGATCAGATCGGTGAGGTAGCCCTCCTGGCGCGACTCGGCGTCGCCTTCGAACAGGTCGTGTGTGCCGCGGAAATCGCGGTGGGTGAAGTAGTCGACCCCACCGGACATCGGGCCGAAGAATTCGTCGTAGCCCGAACGCAGCGGACCGAATGCCGGCGGGTAGCCAAGATGCCACTTGCCGGCGAGCGCGGTGCGATAGCCGGCCGCCTTCAGCAAGGACGGCAGCGTCGGATGCTCGGGCGGCAGGCCGAGTGTCGTACTGCCCCGGCTCATGCTGTTGATC
>CAZVNC010000188.1:0-5611 GCA_964628305.1 uncultured Ideonella sp. | reverse complement strand
GGCGCCATCTGGTCGTCCACCGACGCGCTCTCGCCCGACGCCATCCCTAAGCGCCTGGTCGTGGTCGGCGCCGGCTACATTGGCCTCGAACTGGGCATGGCCTACCGCAAGCTGGGCGTGGAAGTGACCGTGGTCGAGGCCCTGCAGCGCGTGCTGCCGACCTACGACGAGGAGCTGACCCAGCCCGTGCTCGATGCGCTGCAAAAGAGCGGTATCGTGCTGCACCTGGGCTGCAGCGTGCAGGGCCATGACGACGAGCACGGCGTGCATGTGCGCAACGACGCGCGCGCCGAGGACTTCGCGCTACCGGCCGACCGCGTGCTGGTGGCCGTGGGCCGCAGGCCGCGCACCGCGGGCTTCGGGCGAAAGGCGATCGAGAGACCGGCGACGCGCATCATCGGCAGGTCGTTGGCGCCGTCGCCGACGGCGATTGCCTGACTTGGCTCGATGCCCATCAGTTCGCACACCTCGAGCACGACGCGCCGCTTCTCGGCGCCGTCGACGATGTCGCCCCACGGCCGGTCCAGCAGCAGCCCGGTCAGCGCGCCGTTCTCGATCTCGAGCACGTTGGCACGCGCGAAATCGAGCCCGAGGCGCTTGCGCAGGCGTTCGCTGAAGTACGTGAAGCCGCCCGAGACGAGCAATGTCTTGAGCCCCGCCGCCTGACAGGTGCCGACGAAGGTCTCGACGCCGGGGTTGAGCCTGATCTTCGCGCACACCGCCTGCAGCGCGCTCTCGGGCACGCCGCGCAACAGCGACAGGCGGCGCCGCAATGCGTGCTTGTAGTTGAGGATCTCGCCGCGCATCACCGCTTCGGTGATGGCCGCCACCTCTTCGCGCCGGCCGGCGGCTTCGGCGATCTCGTCGACACATTCGAGGTTGATCAGCGTCGAGTCCATGTCGAACGCGACGAGCTTGAAGTCGGAGAGCGCAAGCGGCGGCGTGAAGCCTCGAATGAAAAGACCTGGGGAGTACTCGCTCGCGATCATCGGGATTGACATTCTCGGCTCGGGAAGTCGATTATCGCCAGCGCCGCCGGCGGCAAGCTGCCGCCGACGGCACTGCATCCGACACCGAGGGCCTGCCATGAACGATGTCCACCCCGGCAACCCGACCGCCGCAGTTGCGCGCAGCCGGCTGCGCGGTTTCGATTCCGGCGCGCGCGAGATCGACGACGCCGAAGTCCGCGTCGAAGGCGAGCCTCCCGCCTGGCTGCGCGGCGCGCTGCTGTTGAACGGCCCGGCGTTGTGGGAGCTGCCCGGCGGCGGCCTGCGGCACTGGTTCGACGGCTATGCGATGCAGCACCGGCTGCGCATCGACGCGACGGGCGTGCGCTATCGAAGCCGCTTCGTGCGCAGCGATTCGTACCGGCGCAGCGTGGCGGCCGGCACACCGGTCTACGGAGAGTTCGGCACCGAGAACCCGGCGTCGCTCTGGGCGCGGCTGCGCGGGCCGCAGGCGACCGACAACCCGGCCGTCGTGATGTCCCGGCATGGCAAGCGCTGGATCGCGGTGACCGAGACGCCGCATCTGACCTACTTCGATCCGGACACGCTCGAGACGCAGGAGCGCGCCGACCTGGCATCGCCCGCGCTGCCCTTGCATCTGATGGCGGCGCATGGCTTCACGCTGGGCGACGGCAGCTACCTCAATGTCGGCACGCAGCTCGGCCCGAAATGCAGCCAGACGCTGCTGCACCTGGCGCCGGGCGCCGCAAAGCCGGTCGCACTCGGTGCGGTGGCCATGCCGAAGGCCGGCTACACGCATGCGTTCGCGCTTGCCGCCGGCCACGCCGTCGTCTGGGAATGCGCGCTGCGCGCGCAGCCGCTTGCGTTTCGGTTCGGTGCGAGGGCGTTCAAGGACAACTTTCGCTGGGAGCCCGACGCCGGCTCGCGCATCCACGCGCTCGCGCTCGCCGGTGGTGCGGTGCGCAGTTGGCGCATCCCGCCGATGTTCGCGTTCCACGCGACGCAGGCCTATGCCGATGGCGCCGACCTGGTGCTCGAAGTCAGCATCTACGACGACGGCCTCGTGTTCGACGACCTCACGCTCGAGCGCCGCCGCCACGGTGCGCCGCTGCGAAGCGTTCCGCGTCTCGTGCGCTACCGCCTGCGCGACGGCGCTGCTGAAGCGCAACCGGAACCGCTCGGCGTCGCGCTCGAGCTGCAGCAGATCCACCCTGCCGCTTGCGGACAGCGCCGCACCGGCGTCTGCTGGGGCAGCGGCATCGGGCCGCAGGGCGAGTTCAACGACCGCACACTGCGCGTCGATCTGGACAGCGGCACAGTGACGACATGGCAGCGCGACAACGCGGTCCAGCTCGAGCCCTTGTTCGTCCCGCGCCCGGGCGGTGCGTCGGACGACGACGGCGTGCTACTCGTGCCGACGCTCGCCGACGGCGACGAGACGAGCGTGATCGGCGTCGTCGATGCGCGCAGCATGGCGTGCGTGGCCCAACTGCACGCGCCGCAAGTGATCCCGTTCGGCTTTCACGCCGCGTTCAATCCGGGTTGAGCCGGGTGTGTCTCGCGGCGCGGCGATGCTCAGAATTGCAGCGCCCAGCGCGCACCCGAAACCAGCTCCGTGGCGCAGACACCGGCGCCGCAAGGGGCGATCGAGAAACGGTCTTCGAGCGCCGGGAAGCGCGGCACGGCGGTCGGCGAGAACCGGCGTCGATAGCGATCCAGCGCCTGCGGGTCGGCGCCGCCGACCTGCCAGCTCAGCGTGCCTTGGCGCGGCGAGATCGCGACGAGCCGAACATCGGCGATGGCGGCCGGACGATAGTCGCTGCGCGCGACGACGCCGACCGCGAACAGGTAGCGCGGCTCGCCCGCTCGCTCGACGTTGCCGAGCATCAGGCCGCAGATGTCGTAGCCGTCGCGCTCGGACGTCGAGGCGTCGATGTCGATCGCACAGAAGATGATCTGCGCCGGGCGCATGACGGCCGGCGAGCGAAGCGTCGGCAACTGCGCCAACGCACCGGGGTCGCCAAGGCCGGGCCCGGCGACGTAATCGGCGAGCTGTTGCTGCCATTGGCCGATGAGTGCATCAAGGGCCTCTCGCGGCGGATCGCCGAGCGCCGCGTGCGCTTCGGTCGGCGCCGCCACGCGGGTGGCGCAGCCCGGCATCGCCGCGAGGCCGAACAGGGCGACGCCGAGCGTCGCCGCCGCGGTCAGGCGCGTGCCGGGTCGCCGCGGGCCGCGCGGGCGGGTGTCACTTCGCATCGTCTAACCGTCGGGCGGGGTTCGCAGGCGCCGAGCGGTTCGATTCCCGATCGGCAGCGGCGGCAGATGAGACGAGCGCCGTGTGTGCTTTGTCCGTAGCCTGGCTTGCGAGGTAGTCCGCCGTGCGTGCGTGGCCCCGGCGCTGCGCGAGGTCGACCGGCGTTTCGCCGCTCGCGTTGCGCACCGTGATGACGGCGCCATGCCGGAGCAGCGCTTCGGCGATCGCATCGCTGCCCGCGCCACCCGCCAGATGCAACGCGGTGTTGCCGGCGTCGTCCGGCAGGTTCGGATCGGCACCCGAGCGCACCAGCAGTTCGGCAAGCTCGGCACTGTCGCGCAGCACGGCGTCGTGCAGCGCGCTCATGCCGAATGGCCCGCGCAGGACCGGATTCGCGCCCGCTCGCAGCAGGCACAGCGCGATTCCCGCCTGCCCCGTTTCGGCCGCAAGCATCAGCGCCGTTTCGCCGACAAGGGAACCGCGGTTCGGATCCGCGCCGTGGGCGAGCAGAACCTGCACCGCCTGCAGGTCGCCGGAGCGAACCGCCGCATGCAGCGGCGTTTCGCCGTCGGCGTCGGCGCCGTTCGGGTCGGCGCCGAGCGCGATCGATCCGGCCACGCCAGCGGCGTCGCCGCTGCGCGCCGCCCACCAGAGCGTGGTTCGCTCGAGCCGGTTGCCGGCGGGCGGCGCGGCGGGCGGGCGTGCCGCTTCGGCGGTCGACGCTGCATCCTGCGGGAAGCACACACCGGCCACGCTGACGCCTCCGCTGCCGGTGTGGCCGTAGGGTTCCCCGAAGTAGGTCGAAAGCCGGCGCTCGGCCGCCTCGAAATCGCGCTCGTCCAGCACTTGTCCTTGGGCGCCGAGGTTGGCTTCCAACACTGCCGGGCAGCGCTCCCGGATCAACGTGCGCATGCGATCGGCGAAATAGTCCAGGTAGGTGTTCGGATTGAGCACCTCGTTCCAGTGCGGGGTGACGAATGATGCGAAGAAGTCCGCGTCTGGCGGCACGGCGAAGCGCCAGATCGGCCCGTCTTTGACGAGCATCGGCGGCAGCAGCCGGCTGCCGATGCGGACCGCCTCCGTCAGGTTGCGGTAGAACTCGAGCCCGGCGAAATTTGCCGCCAAGTCGCCGTTGGACCGGATGCCGGTCGTCAGGTAGCCGAGCATTCCATCCTCGGACAGCAGCGGGTTCGCGTTGACCGACGCCACCGCCTGTGCTTTCGCCTGCGCCTGCGGCACGCCGAGTCTGACCCGATCCAGGTACGCCGAGTGGTAAATGCGCCCGAGGTTGATGAAGTGGATGATCTTGTCGGTGCCGATCAGCGTTCCGCCGACGCTCACCGTGCCGGCGCGAAAGAGCGCCCGCACTGGCTTGGTCGGGTCCAGCAGCAGCAACGGATCGTTGTAGACCGGGTGCACCGGCCAATGCAGCGTGACCAGGCCCGGGAACTGTGCGCGCAGCGGCGCCGACGCGAGTTGGGCGTCCAGCCCCTCGTTGACCGGCAAGGCCATGAACAGATGCTTCCAGACCTGGCCCGCGACGTAGTCCGCGGACAGCGGATCCGGCGTCGGCATCGCCGCCGGATCCTCGAGCGGCGCCGGCGCAAGAATCGCCGCGTTGGTCTCGGCGACGGCCTCCTCGATTGCGGTGCGGAAAATTCGCGAGAAGTACATGCCAAGGTCGGCAAAGTCGCGTCCGACCGGTGGCGTGTACTGGTCGGTCTCGTGGCCGAGGGCGGCCCCGCCGCAAGCCAGCACGAGCGCGGCGACGATCAGTGCCCGCGCCGAGAGACCGGAAGCGAACCGCATCGCGTGCATTCGTGAATTCTATGTTTGGGCACGCACTCGAGCCTGACGTCGTGTCGCCGGCGCGCAGCTCGCACAAGGCCTGCGCGGCGTCGAGCATCCGGCCGCCAGCAGCGCCTGCGCGATCGCCGACGATCCGCAGCGCGACGCTCAGGCGGCAACTTCGGCCGTCTTCGGCACGCCAAGGGCGCGCAGCACCTCGCGCACCGCCTGCGCGCGCGAAGCGGCCTCGGGCAGCGCGCGTTCGATGCGCAGCTTGTCGTTGCCGGCGAGCTTGATGTGGCGGTGCTTCTGCACCAGTTCGATGATGCGCAGCGCATCGACCGGCGGGTTCGGGCGGAAGGCGACGACTATCAGCTTCGGTCCGGCGTCGATTCTCTGCACGCCATAGGGCCGGGCGAGCACGCGCAGGCGGTGCAGGTCGAAGAGCGTCTGGCCCTGCGGCGGCAGCTTGCCGAAGCGGTCCGTGACTTCCTCGAGCAGGGCGTCGAGCTGCTCGGCGCGCTCGGTCGTCGCGAGCCGCTTGTAGAGGTTCAGGCGCGCGTGCACGTCGCCGCAATAGGCGTCGGGCAGCAGCGCCGGG
>CAZVNC010000187.1:0-5631 GCA_964628305.1 uncultured Ideonella sp. | reverse complement strand
TAACGATCGCGCCGCGCCACGCGCGCTGGCTAACGATCGCGCCGCGCCACGCGCGTCGCGAGCCTCGCACGCGCGCCGGGACGCAGCGCGCCGGCGGCGGCAAGCGCCGGCTTCGCTGCGAGCATGCGGCGAAACACCGCCCGCACCTGGGCCGCGCCGACCGCTTCGATGCGTGCCGCGAGTTCGGCGCGCGAGCGCACGCGGCCGAAGACGAACAGGTCCTGCGCCGCGTCCTCGATGCGCCGGAACGGCCGCTCCTGCGCGCCGAGGTTGCGCACCGCGATCTGGTTGCGCGCGCGCTCCAGATCCACCGCCTTGATGTGCTCGGCGTGCGCGGCCAGCAGGCGCATCACCGCGTCGACCAGTTCGTCGAGCTGGGCCGGCGAGGTCGAGGCCTCGATCACGAACTGGCCGCTCACATCCATCACCTCGGCGGTGCACGAGGCGTAGTAGACGAGGCCGCGGCGTTCGCGCAGTTCGTCCATCAGCGGCGAGCTCATGCCTTCGCCGAACAGCGCCGCGGCGACGATGCCGGCGGCGTCGTCCTCCTGCAGCGTCGCGATCGGAAAGCCGAGCACCATGTGGGTCTGGCCGCAGCCGACCTGGCGATGCGTCGCCACGCCGCCGGCCGGGTCGGGGCGCGTGACTGCATGTTCGGCGCCGCGCGGCATCGCGCCGAAGGCGTCGTGCGCCGCCTCCAGCATCCGGCTGGCGTCGATGTTGCCGGCGACGCCGACGACGACATTTGCGCCGGTGTACTGGCGCTGCACGTAGCCGAGCAGATCGTCGCGCGTGAAGCGCTCGATGTTGCGCCGCGCACCGATCACCGGCCGCGCGAGCGGATGGGCGCCGAACGCGAGCTTGTCGAACAGGCGCGAGGCGATGGAAAGAGCGTCCTCCTCGTCCTCGGCGAGTTCGTGCAGGATCACCTGGCGCTCGCGCTCGAGTTCGTCGGCCGGGAAGGTGCCGTGCTGGACGATGTCGCCCAGCATCCGCACGAACTGTGCCGCGTGCCGCGCGAGGCCGCGCATGTGATACGCCGTGTGGTCCTTGTCGGTGTGCGCGTTGACTTCGGCGCCGAGCCGCTCGGCATCCAGGTTGACCTGCTGGCAACTGCGCGAGCGCGTGCCCTTGAACGCCATGTGCTCGATGACGTGGCTGATGCCGCTGTCGCGCGCGCCCTCGTCGCGGCTGCCGGTGCGCACGAAGACGCTGACGCAGGCGCTCGCCAGATGCGGCAGTTCGATCGCGACGACACGAACGCCGTTCGCGAGCGTCGCGATCGAGGTGTCGGCGTCGGGGGTCGGCAGGTCGCGTGTGTTCATCTTCCAGGGGGCTTGCAAGTCGAAACGGACGTCGATGGCCGGCATTGTCGCGTGCGGCGACGAACTCAGCCTGACGTTCCGCTTTGACCGCAAAATGCGGCGCAACGGGACTCGGCGCGAGGAAAAGGACGATGAACGCAGCGTTTCGGCTTGGCGTGATGGTTCTGGCAGTTGCCGCATGCGGCGCGGTAAGCGCGCTCGACTTGCAGGGGCATCGCGGCGCGCGCGGACTGGCGCCGGAGAACACGCTGGCCGCCTTCGAGTGGGCGCTCGCGATCGGCGTGACGACGCTCGAGATGGACGCCGCAGTCACGAAGGACGGCATCGTCGTCGTCTCGCACGACCCGGCGCTGAACCCCGCGATCACGCGCGACGCGACGGGCCGCTGGTTGCCGGCGCGCGGCGCGCCGATCCACGCCTTGACGCTCGCCGAGGTGCAGGACTACGACGTCGGCCGCATCGATCCGGCGAGCGACTATGCGCGCCAGTTTCCGGATCAGGCCGCGCGCGACGGCGAGCGCATCCCGACCCTGGCCGCGGTGTTCGCGAAAGTGAAGGCGCTCGGCGCGGACAAGGTGCGCTTCGACATCGAGACCAAGATCGACCCGACGCGGCCGATTGAGACGCTCGCCCCCGAGCCCTTCGTCAAGGCGCTGCTGGCCGCGATTTCGGCCGCCGGGATGACCGAGCGCGTGATGATCCAGAGCTTCGACTGGCGCCCGCTCGAGATCGTGCAACGCCTCGCGCCCGGCGTGCCGACCGTCTACCTCACCGCGCGCGGCAGCCGCTTCGACACGCTCGCCGACGGCACCTGGACCGGCGGCCGGCTGCTGAAGGACTACGCGAGCGTCGCGCAGATGGTGAAGGCGGCGGGCGGGTCGATCTGGGCGCCGCACTACCACGGCATCAGCGAGCGCGACGTGGCCGATGCGCACGCGGTCGGCCTGCAGGTGATCGTCTGGACCGTGAACGACGCGGCGGACGCCGAACGCCTGATCGGCTGGGGCGTCGACGGCCTGATCAGCGACCGCCCGGACCGCATGCGCGATGCGATGCAGCGCCGCCGCATCGCACTGCCGGCACCGGTGCCGTCGCGTTGAGGCGGCGGCGTCAATCGATGCCGGGCGGCGTGGCGTCGCGCAGCGCGACGATCGCCGCGCGCAGGCGCTCGCGATTCGGGGCGTCGAGCGCGTCGCGTGCGAGCGCCGCGACCAGCAGCTCGTCCGCCGTATGCGGCACTGGCGCACTCGCCGATCGCGCTTCGAGCGCGGACTTCATCGCCTGTAACTTCAACGCCCGGCGCGCGGCCTCGAACGCTGGCGGCGAATCGATGCCGAGTGCTGCCTCGAGCTGCAGCAGCAGGTCGTCTTCGGCAAGCAGGTCGGCCGGCGCCGCATCGGCCTGTCGCGCGAGCGCGCGTTCCCAGCGTGGCGGCAACGCCTGCGGCGCGGGATCGGCGAGCGAAACTGCGATGCCGTCGCGCATGCCGTCACGCACAGCGAGCCGCACAGCGAGCGCATCGCACTGCGCGTGCCAGCGCCGCCGCTTGGCATCCGACAGCAGCGCCTGCGCTGCATCGCGGGCACGGCGCCAGCGGGCTTCGAGCGCCGCGGCTTCGGTGCGCGGCGCGGCGCCGGCCTGCCGCCACTGGGTGTCGAGTTCGGCGAGCGTGCGCCGGATCGCGTCGGGCGGATCGTCGGGCGTCAACGCTTCGAGGCGTGCGAACAGCGCCTCGCGTTCGTCGAGCCCGGCCTTGAATGCGGCATCGCGCGCCGCGAGGTCGGCCTGCCGGGCGCCGTAGATCGCATCGATGGCCGCCTTGAAGTCGGCCCAAAGTGCGTTCTCGACCGCGCGGGCGAGCGGCAGCGATCTCGCCGCGTCCTGCCACCTGGCCTGCAGCGCGCGCGCCTGGTCCAGGCTGTCGCGCAAGGCGCCGGCAGCGGCGAGTGCTCGGGCACTCTCGATCAGCGCTTCACGCTGCGCCTGAGCGACGCGCCGTGCCGCGTTGAGCGGGGTTTCGACTCGCTCGACGGCCGCCCGCATGCGCGCCTGCAGAGGCTCGCGCTCGGCGCGCGGCACCGTGTGGTCGAGCGGGCCGAGCTTGCGCCACGCGGACTGAAAGTCGGCTAGCGCGGCGCCGAGCACTGCAGCCGGCGAACGCGCCGCGCCGGCCGCTTCGGGCGTTGCGGCGTCGGGCGCCGCGCCGTCCGGCCCAAAGGCCGGCTCGGCATCGCCCGGCAGCGCAACCGTTTCGAGCGTGATCAGCAGCGCGGTGCGCGCCTGCAGGTTCGACTCGCGCGCCTCGCGCTGCGCCTGCGCCTGCGCGGCAACCGGCGCGTGGGCCGCATTCAGCGCGGCGTCGAAGCGCTGCCAGAGTGCGCGATTGGAGGCACCGCCGTGGCGGTCGAGCTCCTTCCAGCGGGCGCGCATCTCGCTGATCAGCACCGCGCGCTGGCGCGTCGTCAGCCTCGCGACCTCCGCGTCGGGCGCGCCGGCATCGGCGGCGGCGAGCGCTTCCGCCTGCGCGACGAGTTCGTCGCGCGCCCGTCCGCTGCCCCAGTGCTGCCAGCCTCTGAGTCGCGATGCCTCGGCATGAAGTTGGTCGATGCGCGCGCGCAGCGCGGCCGGCAGCGCACCGTCACGCGCGGTGGCTTCGATCGCGGCGAGCGGTGTGCCGGCCGCGGCGAGATTGCCTTGCGCGAGCGCCGCTTCCGCCTGTTCGATGCTGCGCGACAGGCGCTCGAGCCGCGCGCCGTCGTCGTGCACGGGGGGGGTGTCTGCAGGCGCCGCTGGCTTCGGCGGAGGTTTGGGCGAGTTTTGCCGCTGCGCGCGTTGCCATTGCGAGAAGCGCACGGCGAGCGCCTGTGCAAGGCCTGCATCGGCGAGCGGGGCGAACGCGCGCCAGCGTTGCAGCGCGTCGGCCGTCGTGCGTGCAGCGGCGGCGTTGGACTCGATGTCCGTGCTTGCGTTTGCATCCGCACGCGCCAACTCGCCGCCAGCAACTTCGGGTGCGGCATCCGCCGACACTTCGGGCCCGCTTGGCGCCGGTGCGTGCAGCAGCGCCTCCAGAACCGTCAGCCGCAGCGCGAGTTCGTCCGCGGTACGCAACGCCGCGCGCAGCGCCTCGCACGGCGCTGCGGCGGGATCGGTGCCGCTCGGCGCGGCGTCAAGCACGGATTGCGCCTGCGCGGATGCGGCTGCGTGCGCCCCGCGATCGATCGCGCCGGCCGCCGCCTGCTCGCAAGCCGATCGCAGATCGGCCGCGGCGTTGCGCGCGGCAGCGTCGAAACGCTCGGCTTCGAGCGCGTGGTCGGCGCGTTCGCGCACGAGTCGGGTGAGGCGCTCGAACAACGCGGCGAACGCATGCGCCTGCGACGCCTCGAGCCACTGCGGATCGAGCGCGCACCAGGCACGGTCGAGTTCGACAAGGCGATTGGCGGCGATCAGCGGCTCGTCGAGCAGGGCTTGCGCACTTGCCGTCAACTGCGCCGCCCGGCTGCGCGCTTCGCGCCGCGCGAGCAGTTCGGCATGGCGCTGTTTCGCGAGCCGGTAGACGCGGCGGTCGTGCTTGCGCAGTTCGCGCTCGGCGCGCTTGAGCGCGTCCTCGCTCGCGAGCGCCGCGACCGCGGCGAGCTTGATGTCAACCGGGGCCGGTCCACTCGCGAGCGCGAGCAGCGCATCGTCGTCGCCGGTTGCCCGCGCCAGCTTGTCCTGCCAGTCCACAGCCGGCGGCGGCGCGGGAGTCGGCGTCGCGCCAGCGCTGCGCGAGGCTGCGGGAATGGTGCCCGCGGCGCCGGGCTGCGGCGGCCCCTTCTTCTTTCTGAACAGCCAATCGAGCATGGGATGGGTGCGCTGTGAGCTGGAGCCGCATTGTGCTGTGCTGGCGGGCGCCCGCGGCCGCACGAGGTCACGGCTCGACATTCGACACGAGTCGACCCCGCACGATGCGTGCCAGTGCTTCGCGCCGGCGATCGACGATCCAGCGCCGGCTGCTTCCCCCGCGCGCAGCGCGCTACGCCTGCGGCAAGTCCTCGTGAATGCACAGGACGTTGCCCTCGGTGTCCTTGAACCATGCCGCCTTCTCGGCGCCCAGCACGCAGACGTGGTTCACCGTCTTCAGACCGGGGAAATCGTAGTCCTCGAACACCACGCCCGCGCGTTCGAGTTGCGCGATGCTCGCCGCCACGTCGGCAACCCGGAAGCTGATCGCCGTGTGGTCGGCCTTGGTGCCTTCGGGCTTCGGGAACAGCGCGAGCGTGCTGCCGCCGACGGCGTAGACGAACTTGCCATCGGGCTTGAAGCCGCC
>CAZVNC010000186.1:0-5636 GCA_964628305.1 uncultured Ideonella sp. | reverse complement strand
CGCATCCTGCAGGCTCACCGCCTGCGCGAGTTCGGCGACCGAAAGGCCGGACAGAATCGCGAGCGCGGTGCGCGGCCCGACGCCCGAGATCTTCACCAGGTGGCGGAACGTCGTGCGCTCATCCACAGTGAGAAAGCCGAACAGCACCTGCGCATCCTCGCGCACGACGAAGTGCGTCAGCAGCGTCACGCGCTCGCCGAGTGCGGGCAGGTTGTAGAAGCTGCTCATCGGCACGTCGACCTCGTAGCCGACACCGCCGACGTCGATCAGCAACTGCGGCGGGTTCTTCGCCGCCAGCACGCCGGTGAGGCGGCCGATCATCGCCTCAGGGACTCTTGGCGAAGAGGCCCAGACGCTGCGCCTCGAGCGCCGCCTCGGCGCGCGAACTCACATTCAGCTTGCGGTAGATCTGCTTCACGTAGTCGGCGATCGTGTGCCGCGACAGGCTCAGCTGGACCCCGATCTCGGGCAGCGTGTAGCCCTTGGCGACACGCAGCAGCACTTCGCTTTCGCGATCGGTGAGCTGCACGCGCGGCATCGCGTTCTGCTGCGGCCTGGCCTGCGCCGCGAAGTAGGCGATGACGCGGCGCGCGATCGATGGCGACAGCGGCGGCTCGCCCTGGCTGATGCGCTGCAACTGATCGACGAAGTGCTCGCGCGGCTGCTCCTTGAGGACATAGCCGAAAGCGCCTGCCTGCAGGGCCGGAAAGAGATGTTCATCGTCGTCGTGGATCGTGACGACGACCGACTGCACCTCCGGCTGCGACTCGCGCAGCGCAGCGACGACGTCGACCCCCGAACCGTCGGGCAGGCCCAGATCGACGAGCGCGAGGTCGAACTTGATCGCCGAGACCAGGCCGAGCGCATCGTGCACGCGCGCCGACTCGCAGATGTGCGCGCGCGGAAAGACCTGCAGCACGAGCGCCTTGATCCAGGCCCTGATCTCGGGCAGGTCTTCGAGCAGCAGGATATTGTTCATGGCAGGCTATCGACGACATTCTTCAAAACTCGAGGTCATCGTAGCAGCGCGAAAGCGTCGAGGCGCACCGCTTCAGAGCGGAAGCGTGAGACGGATCACGGTTCCATAGCCGGGGCCGGATTCGACCAGGCATTGGCCGCGCATCTGCTTGGCGCGGTGCTTCATGCTCGACATGCCGTGGCCGCGGTCGAGCCGGCCGTCGAGCTCGAGCGGGATGCCGCGCCCATTGTCCTGCACGACGAGGCTCACGTCGTGCGCGCTGATCATGCAGCTCACCTTGCAGTGCGACGCGCCGCTGTGCTTGATGATGTTGTTCACCGCTTCGCGCAGGATGCGCGTCGTCTGCACGAACGCGCGCGCCGACATCAGTTGATCGGACTCGTCGGCCGGGCCGTTCCATTCCGCCTCGATGTTGGCTTGTCCGAGGCGCGAGACGGTCTCGGCGCGCCAATCGGCGAGCGCATCGGCGACGCGCATCGCCTTGCCCGTCATGCCGCGCACCGAAAGGCGCATCTCCTCGAGCGCTTCACGCGCGAGGGTCGAGATGCGCTCGGACTCGCTCGTGTGCACGATGGTCAGCAGCTTGGCGCCGAGGTCGTCGTGCAGGTCGGCGGCGATGCGCTTGCGCTCCTTCTCGGTCACCTGCTCGACGCGCAGTTCGGCGAGCTGGGCGAAGTTGCGCTCGATCTCCTGCGTCGCCTCCTGGATGCGCACCTCGAGCGTGCTGCGCCCCGCCTCGGCCGCGCGCAGCGCGCTCGCGAAGACCTGGACAAGCCGGAAGCTGATGACCAGCACGAGAACCGGGAACGCGAAGCGCAGTGCGTGGCCGCGCCAGATGCCGCCCGTGGCGGCGTGCTGCACCGCTTCGAGCACCACCATGCACGCGAGCAGCACGAGGATCGCACTCATGACCCAGAATTCGGTGCGCTGCTGCGCCCAGCTCACGCGCAGATAGACCGCCGTCGCGGCGAGCAGCTCGAGGCCCAGCACCCAATACCAGAACGTGACCCCGGCGTACAAGCGCTCCGGCCCGAGCAGGGCCAGCGAGAGCGGCATCACGAAGCATTGCGCGATCAGCGCGAAATCGATCGGCCGGCGCTTGACGCGCGCGTAGCGCAGCAGAAAGACGATCGCGAAACCGGCGATCGGCGCGAAGCCGAGCGTGACGGCGAACTCCGCGGCGCGATTCGAGATCGGCAGGTCGGCAAGCCAGATGCGCGCCGTCAGCAGCGACCAGATGATCGACATCGTGCCGAAGTACATCAGGTAGCTCGCGCGCCGGTTGAACCAGCCGACGCCGATCATGAAGACGCCGAGCACGAGCAGCGTGACGCCGAGCATTTGCGGCGCCGTGACGTTCCAGAACTGCTGCACGCGCCAGACCGGCGCGAGCGCGGCCATCGGTCCGATGCGCAGCGTGGACAACCCGGCTGCGCGCTGACGCGACGCGACATGTTCGAGCGCGTGGCCGCGCAGCTCGAGGTCGAGCGTGTTGCCCTGCGCGTTCAACAGCGCGGCCGGCAGCGCGACAAGCTGCGGCTGGTAGCAGTTGCGCGTCACGGGCTCCTGCATGCGGCCGGCGCGGTAGAGGCGATGGCCGTTCAGATGCACTTCGAGGTTCGTGCAGGCGCGCTCGACGTAGAGGGCGAGAACGGCATCCGGGTCGGCGAGCGGCGGCGCGTCGAAGTGCACGCGATACCAGACCACACCCTCGAAGCCGGGGCGGCTCACGGCCCAATCGTCGGGCAAGGCCTGCACCGCTTGCGGCACGCTGTCGGGAAAGCTGCCGCTGTCGCCCGGCGCCACGAGCGCTTCGCGAAGGGTCTGCACCGTAGTCAACCGCGGCGCTGATTCGGCGGCTTGAATCGAAAGCGCCAGGAGCGCGGCGCCGGCCAGCACGCCGGCCCAGAGCAACACGCGCAGGCAGTCGATCAGCGAAGCGCGCAGCATGGGCATGGGGCGTGATTGTGCAGGACGGCCCACCCGCCACAGCGGAGCAGTGCGCGCCCTATTTCACGCCTGCCGCCGCGCCCAGACGCAACCCGAGCCAGCGCCCGACGGCCTCGGGCGCGGTGTCGATCTCGACCGTCTTGCGCCGCGCGCTGTCGCCGCGCACGAGGCGTATCGATCGGCGCGGCAGACCCAGCTCGCCGGCCAGCCATGCAAGCAGCAGCTCGTTCGCCTTGCCGTCGACCGGAGGGGCGGCCAGGCGCACCCGCAGCGCGCCGTCGTGCAGGCCGTCGACGCCGGTGCGCCGCGCATTCGGAGAGACACAGACGGCGAGCCGCACGCCGCCCGCGCAGGCGGCGAGGCACGGCCACTGCGCAGCCGGTCGCTGCGCCGCGGCGTCGGCTGGCGTTGGGTCCGGCGAGTTCGGCCGAGCCGGCATCGCGTGCTTCGAAACGCCGTCCCGCCTCAGCCTGCGGCGGCCCGCTTGGCCGCTGCCCTTGGCTTCTTTGCGGCGGGAGCCGCCGCCTCGGAAGCGGCCTTCTTCGCCGGCGCGCGCGGTGCGCGCGGCTCGAATTCGAAGCCGACCTTGCCCTCCTTCTTGTCCCAGACCAGGAAGGCCTTGAACTTGCGCCGCGTCCGGTTCGAGACGAAGTTCTCCAGCAGTGCGGTCTTGCCCTCGGCGAGCAGCTTCGTCATCTGCTCGCGCGGCACGGGCTGCTGCAGGATGATCTTGCCGCTCTTGAAGTCGCACGTCACGCGGCTGCCGACGCTGTGCTCGCAGACATAGCTCGTGCCGTGCTCGTAGACGTGGCCCTGGCACTTCGGACACGCGCCCAGGCTTTGCTGGCCTGAGAAGTCGACCGGCGCGCCGCTCTCGCCCTCCTTCTTTGCGTCGTCGCCGAAATCGAACTCGAGCTTCCAGTTGCCGATCTCGTCGTCGAACACCAGGCGCAGCTCGGCCGTGAACGGCCAGCCCGCCTTGGAGCGAAAGCCTTCGAGCGGGCCGACCTTCTTGTCGCGCAGCAGGGCCTCGGCCTCCTCGGTCTCGAACGCGCGGCCGCCGGGGATCTTGCCGATCGAGAAGCCGCAGCCCTCGGTCGCGGCGGGGGGCTTGCCGATGCAGGTGTAGCGCCGGTAGTTCTCCTTCACGACGCCGCCGCAGTTCGGACACGGTTGGCTAAGCGTCGCGTAGTCGCCCGGAATCGTGTCGCGGTCGTATTCCTTCGCCTTGCCGACGATGCGCTGCGTCATGGCGACGATCTCGGCCATGAATTCGTCGCGCGAGAGCTTGCCGTGCTCCATCTGCGCGAGCTGGTATTCCCAGTTGCCGGTCAGCTCCGGCTTCGTCAGCTCATCGACCGACAGGCCGCGCAGCAGCGTCATCAACTGAAACGCCTTCGCGGTCGGCACCAGCTCGCGCCCTTCGCGGTGGATGTACTTCTCGTAGATCAGGCCCTCGATGATCGCCGAGCGCGTCGCAGGCGTGCCGAGGCCCTTTTCCTGCATCGCGCTGCGCAGTTCCTCGTCGTCGATCAGCTTGCCCGCGCCCTCCATCGCACCGAGCAGCGTCGCCTCGGTGTAGCGCGCCGGCGGCTTGGTCTTCAGTGCGTTGACGGCCACGTCCTCGGTGCGCACCGTCTCGCCCTGCGCGACGGCGACGAGGTTGGCATCGTCCTCCTGCGCCTCCTTGCCGTAGACGGCGAGCCAGCCCGGCTTGACGAGCACCTTGCCGTTGGTCTGGAAGCGATGCGTCTGCCCCGCCTTCGCGACCGCGCTGATGCGCGTCGTGACCATGAACTCGGCCGGCGGATAAAAGACCGCGAGGAAGCGCTTGACGACCATGTCGTAGAGCTTGGCCTCGATCTCGCTCAGGCTCTTGGGCGCCTGCAGCGTCGGCACGATCGCGAAGTGGTCCGACACCTTGGCGTTGTCGAACACGCGCTTGATGGGCTTCACGTAGCCTTCGGCGAGCGCCTTCTTCGCGTGCGGCGCCAGCTCGCGCAGCGGCCCCGGCAGGTCCTCGCCGGCGATCATCTTCATCGTCTGCTTGACGACGTCCACATAGTCCTCGGGCAGCGCGCGCGAGTCGGTGCGCGGGTAGGTCAGCACCTTGTGCTTCTCGTAGAGCGCCTGGGCGAGCGACAGCGTCGTCTTCGCCGAGAAGCCGAAGCGCGAGTTGGCCTCGCGCTGCAGCGTCGTCAGGTCGTACAGCAGCGGGCTCGATTGCGTGCTCGGCTTGGCCTCTTCGGTGACGACGGCGGGCTCACCGCGCACCGCATCGGCGATGGCCTGCGCGTCGCGCTCGTTCCAGATGCGGTCGGCGCGGCGCTCGGCGTCGTCGTTCTTCTTGAAGTCCGGATCAAACCACTTGCCGTCGTACTGCCCGGCCTGGGCGTCGAAGGTCGCACGCACTTCCCAGTAGTCGCGGGCGACGTGCTTGCGGATCTTCTCCTCGCGCTCGACGACGACCGACAGCGTCGGCGTCTGCACCCGCCCGACGGTCGTCAGGAAAAAGCCGCCGTCGCGCGAATTGAAGGCCGTCATCGCGCGCGTGCCGTTGATGCCGACCAGCCAGTCGGCCTCCGAGCGGCAGCGCGCCGCGTCCGCCAGCGGCAGCATCTGCTGGTCGCTGCGCAGCCGCTCGAAACCTTCGCGGATCGCGGCCGGCGTCATGCTCTGCAGCCACAGCCGCTGCACCGGCTTGTCG
>CAZVNC010000185.1:0-5665 GCA_964628305.1 uncultured Ideonella sp. | reverse complement strand
TCGCGAAACCTACGGCGCCGCGGGCTCGAGCGCCGCAGGCAGCACGTCGTCGAGCGTCTCGGCCCAGACGAAGGCGAGCGCCTTGCGGGCGGCCTCGGGGATGTCCTCGTAGTCCTTCTTGTTGCGCGCCGGCAGGATCACACGCCGGATGCCCGCGGTGTGCGCCGCGAGCACCTTCTCCTTGATGCCGCCGACCGGCAGCACCAAGCCGCGCAGCGTGATCTCGCCCGTCATCGCGAGGTCCGGGTGCACGCGCCGCCCGGTCAGCAGCGAGACGAGCGCGGTCGTCATCGTCACGCCCGCGCTCGGGCCGTCCTTCGGGATCGCGCCGGCCGGCACGTGGACGTGGATGTCGCGCTCGCCGAACTGCGCGGCGTCGATGCCGAGCCGGTCGGCGCGCGACTTGATGAGCGAGAGCGCGATCTCGACGCTTTCCTTCATCACATCGCCGAGCTGGCCGGTCAGGTGCAGCCGGCCCTTGCCGGGCGTCGCCGCCGCCTCGACGAACAGGATCTGGCCGCCGACCGGCGTCCAGGCCAAGCCGGTCGCGACCCCGGGAACGCTCGTGCGCAACGCCGCCTCGTCCTCGAACCGGCGCGCGCCGAGGATCTCGTGCAGATCGTCGGCACCTATCGTGTACGGCCCGGGCCGGCCGTCGGCAATGCGCGTCGTGACCGCGCGGCAGACGGCGCCGATCTGGCGTTCGAGCTGGCGCACGCCGGCCTCGCGCGTGTAGCCTTCGATGATCGCGGCGAGCGTTTCGTCGGGCAGCACGATCTCGCCGTCGGCCAGGCCGTTCTGCTTCTTCTGGCGCACGATCAGGTAGCGGCGTGCGATCTCCAGCTTGTCGGACTGCGTGTAGCCCGGAAGCTCGATCACCTCGAGGCGGTCGCGCAACGGCCCGGGGATCTGGTCGAGCACGTTGGCGGTGGCGATGAAAATGACCTGCGAGAGGTCGACCTCGACGTCGAGGTAGGTGTCGCGAAACGACTTGTTCTGCGCCGGGTCGAGCACTTCGAGCAGCGCCGCCGCCGGGTCGCCCTGGTAGCCGACGCCGAGCTTGTCGAGTTCGTCGAGCATCAGCACCGGGTTGCGCGTTCCGGCGCGCCGCAATGCGCGCACGATGTTGCCGGGCAGCGCGCCGATGTAGGTGCGCCGGTGGCCGCGGATCTCGGCCTCGTCGTGCGTGCCGCCGAGGCTGAAGCGCTCGAACTCGATTGACCGAGCGAGGTCTTGCCGACGCCCGGCGGGCCGACGAAGCACAGAATCGGCGCGTGGCCCTGCGGGTTGCGCTTGCGCACGGCGAGAAACTCGACGATCCGCCGCTTGATCTTGTCGAGCCCGAAGTGATCGGCATCGAGCACTTCGCGCGCGGCAGCGAGATCGTAGTTGTCGGCCGTCTCCGTCGCCCACGGGAAGGTGATCAGCCAGTCGAGGTAGGTGCGCACCATCGAGTACTCGCCGGCCGCTTCGGGCATGTGCTCGAGGCGCTTCAATTCGCGCTCGGCCTGCTCGCGCGCGGCGTCCGGCATGCCGGCCTTCGCGATCGCGTCGGCGAGTTCCTTGATCTCGGCGCCCTTCGTGCCCTCGCCTTCGCCGAGCTCCTTCTGGATCTGCTGCAACTGCTCGCGCAGGATGAACTCGCGCTGCTTCGCGCCCATCGCTTCCTGCGTCTCGCGCCGAATGCGGGTCGAGATGCGCAGCACCTCGAGGCGCTGCTCGAGCTGGCGCGAGGTCTCGGCAAGGCGCGCTGCGAGGTCCAGCGCTTCGAGGATGCGCTGCTTGTCGGCGGCCTCGAGATCGAGGTAGCCGGCGACCAGATCGGCGAGCGCGCCCGGCTCGCGAATCGACCGCACCGCGTTCACCAGCTCCTCGGGCGTCTGCGGCAGCAGGCCGAGCGCCTCGAGCGCCTGATGGCGCAGCGCGAGCAGTTGGGCCTCGAGCTGTGGCCCGGGTGCGCCATCCGGATCGCTCAGGCGCTCTGCGACCACCGTCAGATAGCCGTCCTTGCGGTCGAAGGCGCCGGCACGAAAGCGCGTGATGCCCTGGCAGACGAGATGGTGGCCGCCGTCGGGCGCGGTGACGTAGCGCAGCGGGTTGGCGAGGGTGCCGATCCGGTACAGATCGTCGGGCGGCAGCGCCTTGGCGTCCTTGCTCCGTTGCAGCAGCAGGGCCACCGGGCGCTGGTCGCGAATCGCCGCCTCGACGGCGGCGACCGATTCGGGCCGCCCGATCGCAAGCGGCAGCATCATGCCGGGGAACACCACCGTGTCAATCAGCGGCACGACGGGCACCGTCTCGGCGGTCGACAGTTCGCCGCCGCCGGATTGGCCGTCCGCCTTGCTCTTCGTCGCGTCGTCGTTCATTTCGCCAGCACCAGGGTCAGGCAGCCATCGTCGAGCGACGAGCGCAGCAGTTTGCGTGCGGCGATCGCGAGCCGGCGCTCGAAGCAGCCCTGCGGGATCTCCAGGCGGCGGATCGTCGTGCCAGCCAGTGCGGCCGGAAAGCGGCGCTCGCCCTTGATGGTGAGAATCTGCGCGTCGAAGTCGACTTCGATCCGATCCGCGCTGATGCCGGGCAGCGCGATCAGGACCACGAACTCGTTCGCGCTTTCGAACACGTCGGTCGGCGGTGCCCAGCAACTGCGGCCGCTCGCTGCCTGCGCCGGCAGGAAGAACTGGCGCTGCAGCCGCTCGGCGCGTTCGAGTGTCGCGAGTGCCTCGGCCCACATGCGCTCCGCCAGGTCGCCCTTGCCCATTGCCGCCTCACACGAATCCGTGACTGCCGACATTCTGCGCGCGAATCGCAATCCGGCCGCGAGCAAGCTCAATCGGAGGGCGGTTTCTTCTGATGCACACTCCGGCAGGTGCCGCATCGGCGCATCGCCTTGCCGGGGAAGAGCAAACATGGATCTGACGATCACCGCAAGCTACACCGATCTGTACCAGATCGCGATGGGCCAGGCGTACTTCCTGAACGGCAAGCGCGACCTGCACGCGACCTTCGACTACTTCTTTCGCAAGGCGCCCGGCGGCGGCGGTTACACCGTCTTCGCCGGGCTCGCCGATGCGCTCGAGATGCTGCACGGCCTGCGCTTCTCGGCAGCGGACATGGAATACCTTGCGTCGCTCGGCTTCGATGCGCAGTACCTCGAACACCTGGCGCAACTGCGCTTTCGCGGCACAGTCCACGGCGTGCGCGAAGGCGACGTGATCTTCCCGACCGAGCCGGTGTTGCGGGTGTCGGGCAACATCATCGAAGTGCAGTTGGTCGAGACGCTGCTGCTCAACGTGCTGAACTTCCAGTCGCTGATCGCGACCAAGGCGGCGCGCATCCGCTCGGTGGCGGGCAGCGCGATCCTGAGCGAATTCGGCATGCGCCGCGCGCCGGGGCTGGGCAGCGTGTGGGGCTCGCGGGCGGCGGTGGTCGGCGGCTTCGACTCGACCAGCAATCTGGCCGCGGCGCGCCGCTACGGCCTCAGGGCCGAAGGCACGATGGCGCATTCGTTCATCCAGCTGCACGACGACGAGCTGACGGCGTTCCGCAAATTCGTCGCCGCCAACCCCGATCGCGCGACGCTGCTCGTCGACACCTACGACACGCTCGCCAGCGGCGTGCCGAATGCGATCACCGTCGGCCACGAGATGGCGGCGCGCGGCCAGCGCCTGCGCGCGATCCGGCTCGACAGCGGCGACCTGACCTTTCTCTCGCGCCGGGCGCGCGCGATGCTCGACGCGGCGGGACTGAAGGACGTCAAGATCGCCGCCTCGAATCAGCTCGACGAGTACATCGTGCGCAGCCTGCTGCAGCAGGGCGCGCCGATCGACATCTTCGGCGTCGGCACGAGCCTGGCGACCGGCCAGCCCGACGCCGTGCTCGACGGCGTCTACAAGCTTTGCGCTGCGGGGGACGCGCCGCGGATCAAGATTTCCGAAGCCCTCAGCAAGATCACGCTGCCCGGCGTCAAGCAGGTGTGGCGGATGCTCGATGCGGACGGCAGGTTTCACGGCGCCGATGTCGTCGCGATGGCAAACGAGGCACAGCCCGGGCGAATGATCGACCCCTTCGATGCCGGACGCACGCTCGGCCTCGCGGGCCTGCGCGGCGAGGCGCAACTGCAGCTGTTGATGGACAACGGCGAGCCGGTGCAGCCGCTCGCCGGCGTTGCCGAAGCGGCGCGCTATTGCCAGCAGCGCCTGGCGATGCTGCCCGACGAATACAAGCGCCTCGAGTATCCGCACCAGTACAAGGTCGGCGTCAGCGACAGCCTGCACGACCTGCGCAACGCGCTGCGGCGTCGATACGCGACCGGCGAGAACGGATGACGGCCGGCGTGGATCGCCTGCGCGGCCGCCTCAGCGGGGCCGCTTCGCGGTCACCTTTGCGGACGCCGTCTTGCGAGCCTTGGCTGGGGCGTGCTTTCGCCCGGCGGCAGGCTTCTTGCGCGCGGCACTACGGCCTGATGCCGGTGTTGCCGGCGCGGGCCTGACGCCGTCAACGGGCCGGTCGTCGCGCCGGCCGCTGCCCGGCTGCAGCAAGTCGGCAATCTCCAGCAGGCGATCCGCGATGCGCTGGTGCCCGGCGGCCTGGCTCGCTGCGCGAGGCTGGGTCTCGGTCGAGAAGACGACCGCGAGCGCATCGTGCAGACGCGAGGTGACGACGAGCTTCGTGAGCACCGCATCGAGATCGCCGGGCCGCAGGCTGAAGTCGGCGAGAACTTCGCGATACGCCGCGGCGATCGGCTCGAACGCGGCGCGGCCGGCGTCGCCCGGTTTGGCGAGCGACTCGTCGAGTTGGGCCGCGACGAGCAGCGCTTCGGGCTGCAGCAGCGCGCTGGCGAAGCCACCGTCGCGCCGCAGCGCTTCGTCAGCCGCTCTTGCGCCTTGCTGGTGGAGGGCGAGGGCGGCGACGCGCTCGACGCGGCCGCTCCACGGGGTGAGCGCGTCGAGCGCGAGGCGGTCGAGCGCGAGCGCCGGTTCGAAGCGAGTCTGCCCCGGAGCGCCCTCGGCGCGCCGCAGCGCCCGAGTCGCCTGCACGAGCGTCTCGCGCATCGCGGCGCCGGCACTCGCGACACTCTGCGTGCTCGCACCCGGCGCGAGCACACGCCGCGCCTGCACGCTCGCCAGGCGCACGAGAACCGCACCCTGCAGCGCGCAGCGCGACGGATTCGCGCACGCCGCGTCGGCCGACGAGACGAGCCGGTCGAGTTGCTGCAGGCGATCGAGCGCGCCGCGGATCAGCGCCTCGTCGGCGCGGTCTTCGCCGAGCAGGCTCTCCAGATCGGCGAGCCGCTCGATGTCGCGGATCGGCACCCGCCCGCTGCGGTCGTCGGACTGGATGGCGCGCAGATAAGCACCCCGCGCTTCCTCGAACAGCCCGAGGTCGCGCCACGCCGCGCCGAGCGCCGATTGCAGCGCCGGCAGCGCGAGCCACGCGGGCGGGCAGCGCTGCTCGATGAGTTGGCGCACCGCCTGCGCCTGCGTCTTCGCTTCGCGCGCGCTCTGGTGCCGGCGCGCCAGATCGGCGCGCAGGCTGGCGAGGGCGTCGAGCAATTCCTCGGGTGAGGCGAAGTGCGCCTTTGCGCTGCCCAGTACCGCGCCTTCGGCACGCGGTTCGGCGCGCCAGGCCGGGTCGCCATAGGCCTGGAACGCGCCCCAGGTGATGT
>CAZVNC010000184.1:3154-5682 GCA_964628305.1 uncultured Ideonella sp. | reverse complement strand
CTCGCGCTCCGACAGCAACTCGTGCAGCGGCTTGTCGCCGCCGCTCAGGCTTTCGGCGAGGCGTTCGGCGACACCCGCGGTGATGTACTTGCGACCGCGCGCCACGGTGCGGATCGCCTTCACGATCTCCTCCGGGTCACAGTCCTTGTTCAGGTAGCCGCTCGCCCCCTGGCGCAGCAGCGTCGTCGCGTAGTGCTCCTCGGCGAAGCCGCTCAGGATCAGCACCGGCAGGTCGGGCTCACGGGCGCGGATCGCGGCGAGCGCGTCGACGCCGCTCTGGTCGGGCATCGAGATGTCGAGCAAGATCACGTCGACGCCGCCCTGGCGCACGATGTCCAGCGCATCGCGGCCATTGGCCGCCTCGGCGACGACCTGGAAGTCGATCTGGTCGGCGAAGAACTGCCGCAGTCCGGCCCGGACCATGGCATGGTCATCGACGATGGCAATTCGGATCATGACGCCGCCCTGCTGCTGGCCGCATGATCCCACATCCTCGCGGGAAGGCTGAACGACATGAGTTTCCTGAATCTTCTCAAGGGCGGCACGATCGTCTTCCCGCTGGCGCTGGCTGCGACGGCGGCGATGGTCTTCATCAGCGAAGGCTCCTACCGGCAGTCGATCGGCACGCTTGCGGGCCTCGATGCGATGGCGCAGGCGCGCACGCGAGTGCAGGACCTGCAAAGGAGCGTCCTCGACGCCGAGTCGAGCCAGCGCGGCTACCTGCTGATCGGCCGCGACGAGTACCTTCAGCCCTACACCCAGGCCCTCGACGAAGTCGCCCTGCAATTGGACGCCCTCGGTGCCTACTACGCTGGGGATCCCGAGTCCGCGGCCGTCCTTGCGAAACTGCGTGCGGCGATCGAGACCAAGCTGTCGGAGCTCGCGCTGACAATCCGCCTGCACGACGAGGGCCGGCGCGATGCGAGCGCGCGCATCGCGCTCAGTGACATCGGTCGCGAGCAAATGGTGGCGATTCGCACGCTGAGCGCCGGGCTGCTGGAGCACGAGTCGCGCCGCTTCGCGGCCGGCCGCGCCGATCTGTACGCCACGCTGTCGCTTGCGCGCATCGGCGTCGCCGGGTTGAGCGCGGCGAGCCTGCTGGCGCTGTTCTTCTATTTGCGCCAGACCGCGGCGCTCAGAAGCCAGCAGCTCGAACTCAGGCGCAGCGTCCAGGCCGAGCGCGACCGGCTCGAAGCCGAGGTCGGACAACGCACGGCGCAACTGACCGATCTCACGCGGCACCTGCTGACGGCCCGCGAGGATGAGCGCAACCGCCTCGCGCGCGACCTGCACGACGAGCTCGGCGCGCTGCTCACGTCGGCCAAGCTCGACGCCGCCCGCGTCCGCTCGCGCCTGGCCGGCAGCGCGCCGGAGGCGCTCGAGCGACTCGGACATCTCGTCGAGACCCTGAACAGCAGCATCGCGCTCGGGCGGCGCATCATCGAGGATCTGCGGCCATCGACGCTGAGCAATCTCGGCCTCGTCGCGACGCTCAATATCCTGGCCGGTGAGTTCGCCGAGCGCTCCGGCATCGAGGTCCATTGCGCACTGGCGCCGGTGGATCTGGCGGCGTCGGCGGAACTGGTGGTCTATCGCGTGGTGCAGGAAGCCATCACCAACATCAGCAAGTACGCCGCCGCGAGCCAGGTGTGGCTCGGCATGGAATCGGTCGATGGGCAGGTGCAAGTGACGGTGCGCGACGACGGCGCGGGCTTCGACACGACGCCGGCGACGCGCTCCGCCTACGGCCTGATCGGCATGCGCTTTCGCGCCGAGGCCGAAGGCGGATCGCTCGACGTGGTCTCTGCGCCGGGGCAAGGCTGCCTGATCCGCATGCGGTTGCCGCCTGCGGCCCGCGCCCCGGCCTGAGCCCGCTCGCCGAGCCTGGTTTCGGGCCTGCCGCGCTGGAGCACCCGGCCGTTCGCAACGCGGCGCCCGGCGCCGATGGCGTGGCGGCGTGGGGCGTTCGCCTACAAGCGCGCGGGCATTCTTCCGTCTGGCGCCGGACCCCTTGGACGACGTTCGCGGCGAGCCTTCGCGCCTACAGTGCAGCGATCCCCCCACCGAACGAGATCCCCGATGAACCACGCCTCCAAGTTCTTGCTCGCCTGTATCCCGGCGCTGCTCGCCGCCTGCGGCGGCAGCGACGCGCAGGACCGCCTCGACGTCGCCGATCCGGTGGTGCGCTTCGTCGATGCGTCCGAGGCTGCGCCCAATCTCACCCTGTACCGCGACACGGTGGCCCAGGCGGACGCGACGAACGTGAGCTACAAGTTCGCCTCGGACTACTTCGACGTCGCGACGAGCTTCGCCGACTGGAGCGTGCGAAACGCCGTCAGCGGCGCCACCGTCGACAGCGCGTCGATCGATCCGGCGCGCGGAACCAAGTACACGATCGTCGCGCTGCCCACGTCCGCCGCCGCGACCGGCATCTACATCAAAGAGACTTTAAATATTCCCTTAATACAAATCTATACCCAACTTACTAAACTAGTCTAATTTTCAATGCTATGTATCTTAAAATTGAT
>CAZVNC010000184.1:0-3144 GCA_964628305.1 uncultured Ideonella sp. | reverse complement strand
GCGTCCGGCAGGGCGGGCCTGATGGCGACCGGCATCTACATCATCGCGGACCCATACAACAAGCCGATCGGCAGCAACAGCACGCGCCTGCGAGTCGTCAGCGGCATCTACGGCGCGGCCCCCGTCGACGTCTACATGAACGCTGTCGGCACCGACATCGCCACCCCGGGCGTGAACCCGCTGATCGCCGCAACCGCCAGCAACACGTCGGGGCCGGCATCGGGTAGCGACTCGGTCGACATTCCGGCCGGCACCTGGCAGGCGACGATCGCCACCGCCGGCACGAAGACCGTGCTCTTCAGGGGCCGGATCGCGTTCGGCGACAACCAGGACATCCTGCTCGTCGTGCTGCACGACACCTCCGTTCCAGGCAGGGTACAGACGCTGTTCAAGGTCGAAGGCACGGGCGGCTTGACCCAGATGCCCACGCTCTGACCCTCGCGCAGGCGCGCCGCCAGCGCCTGCGCGCATTCCCGTCCGCACCCCGCTTCTCACACCAGGAGTCTGATCATGTTGCACTACGCCGTCGTCTTCTTCGTCATCGCATTGATCGCCGCACTGTTCGGCTTCGGAGGCATCGCCAGCAGCGCGGTCGGGATCGCGAAGATCCTGTTCATCGTGTTCGCGGTGCTCGCCGTGTTGAGCTTCCTCTTCGGAGCGCTGCGCCGTGGATAGGGACCTTCCCGCTCTTCGCAGCCGCTACGCCATCGACACGACATCGCTCTTCCAACCCTCCAAAGGAACGCTCATGAACACCCCCCAGCCTCTCGAAGCTTCGACCGGACACGCCGGCCTGCCGGTCAGCGTCGCGTCGACGCCTTTGCTCGAGCGCGCGACCGAAGGGGCCGGCGCGCTCGTCCGACGCGGTGCCGATGCGTTGCGCGACAGCTCCGGGCACTTGCGCCGCGCGGCCTTGCGCGGCTCCGACAACACGATACGGCTCGTCAGGAACGAGCCCGTGAAGTCCGTGCTGATCGCTGCTGCCGCCGGCGCGCTGCTGATGGCGCTGGTCGGATTGCTGACGCGGGCGCGCGCATAGCGGATCAGCCCGGCCTTCTGCAACCGCATCGCGGCCTCGGTCACGCCTTCGCGGCGCACGCCGAGCATGTTGGCGATCAGCTCCGGCGTCATCGCCAGTTCGCTGCCCTGTAGCCGGCCCAGGCTGAGCAGCCGCCAGCCGCACAGTTGCCGGTCGAGCGAGCACGTGCCTCCGGCTCGGCGGACGCGGCCAAGGCAGCGCTGGCTGCAAGTCCGGCAGGGAGCATCAACAGTAGCAATGCGATCTGCGAATGTCGGCGACGCAGCTTGTTCATGACAGATTCCTTTGAGAGATTCCTTGGCGTGACAGGCGGCCAACGTGAGTTGCTCGACCTCATCGGCTTTCAGCGTCAGGGATCGCCGCGGATCCGCATCCGCGTTCGAGAGCCGCACGGCAATCGTCGAGCTGCAGCGCAGTGGGCAACCTGGTGCAGCGCCAACTCGCCACTGCGTGCGCAGCGACGGCGGCGCGCTTCTCCTCGCCTCGCAGCACGGCGCCGCGAACGACCGCGTGGAACGCCAACAGCAGAGCAATGAGTATGGGCGCAGCAAGCAGCAGCGGCCAAAGCCCCGCATGCTTGCCGGAAGGCAGCCGCCGCCACAGGCGCTGCAACGGCACGAGTGAAGCGGGCCTCATCGGTCGCCTGCGCCGGGAGGCCGGCGCAGCATCGTCTCGGCCCAGTGCGGCTGCTGCAGCCACGGGCTGGCGGCCTCGTAGCCGATCTCGGCGCCCGCCTCCCCTGCGCGCGCAGGCGCGCCGGCACCGTCGATCGATCTGCACAGCGCGCCCGCGCCATCGTCGGATGCTTGCGATTCGGTGTTGTCCATGGCGCGGCTCCGAGTATGTGGCGCCCGCGGCGTGCGGGCTGCTCAGGTGATGGTCGGACCCGACGGCACCCAACACCATCGGGCAAGCGGCGGACTTGTCGTAGGAAGCGCCCCACGCCGCTGCGCCGGCAGCGCAGGCGTAGGCCCCGTCCGACAGGCGATGACGCGCTCATCCGATGGGCGAGGACAGGCGTCGGCCCTAAAGTGAAGTCCCCGGTCCGTCGCGCCGTGCGACATCGCATCGCGCGCAACCCCGGCACCACAACGAGCACACCCGATGAATCACACATTCAGCATCACACGAAGCAAGGCGCTGCTCGCGATCTCCGCGCGCGCGTGGCTGTCGACCTGCGCCGGCACGCCGCCACGCAACGAGCAGATGGCCGTCGGCAAGGCTGCGGTCGATCGGGCCGCCGGCCCGGCATCCGCCGAAGCACCGGCCGAGCTTGCCAGCGCGCCCGACTACAATGCAAAGTCGTCGCTGCGCCGCGCCGACGCCGTGAACAACGCACTGGTCGGCATGGGAGTCGCCACGCAGCGCATGTCGACGGTCGGCTACGGCGAAGAGTCTCCGGTCGCCGCCAACAGCACCGACACGAACCGGGCGCTCAACCGCCGCGTCGAGGTGACCCTCGGCGACAACGACCAGCCGGTGCGTTCGCGCCGCTGACCGCAAATTCCGGAACCGGAGCACCGGGTCCGCCTCTCTTCCATCCTCGACCTCGCGTGCCGCCTCGCGGCCACGCGTCTGGAGCACGGCCATCGACACCGCCCGCATCATCGCCAAGCCGCTGTGGAGCACTTCGTCCTTCGGCGAGGGCACCGACATTTTGGCAACGGAACTGTCGGCCCTCGGCACGCATCTCGCGCTGTGCCACGGACTTTCGGGCCGCCTTTTCTCGCTGCAGTGCTTCGGCGAGGCCATGCACGGTTTTGTCGCGCCGCGCCTCGTGACGACGGTGGTGGTCTCGGCCGCGCTCCTGATCGGCGCCATATCGCTGGCGAGCTAGGGTCCCCATGGCGCGTGCAGGCCTGCGCCGTCTGATTCCCGACGCACCGCGCGAGTTGTGCGACCTGCTGGACGGCGACCGCGGCCCGGTCGAAGCGCCGCTGCGCTCCGAGCTGTTCGGCCTGCAGCGCTTTGCCCAGCACGGCCGCAGCCTCGGCGACACGCACCGCGCGTCCCGTTCGGCGGCGCGTGCGACAGGCTTCTTCCCGCGCCTGCACAGCAACATCCGCACGCTGCGCGAGGCGCACCGCTATATAGGCTCGCATGCA
>CAZVNC010000183.1:0-5704 GCA_964628305.1 uncultured Ideonella sp. | reverse complement strand
ACGACACCCCAGAGGTCGAAGCGGGTGTGGCGAAACATCACGAGCATCAATGCGAACGAGGTGCTCGCGATCACCTGCAGCACGAAGATCGGCGCGGCGAGCTGGATGCTGACCCACATCCGGCCCGCGACCTCGTGGCCGATGTCGCCCGCGCTCTCGCTGTCGGCACGCCCGAAGTGCAGCGTGAAGAGCGACACCGAGCGCTCCCAGAAGATCGTGTCGGTGAGCTTGGCGGTGCCCGGCTCCTTGTCGTTCCAGTAAAGCGGCTTGTCGTAGCCGCGCTCGACCTTCCACTTGTCGATCAATTCCTGCGTCACGCGCTTGCCGCCGATGTTCATGCGCGCCATGTCGTCCGGCGTGTTGACGCTGAAGAACAGGAAGAAGGTGACGAGGTTGACGCCGGCCAGGATCAGCACGCCGTACAGCACGCGCCGGATGATGTAGTTGATCATCGGGCGCGTCCCATCCTGCCGGCGCCTGCACGCGAAAGCATCGTCGTCATGCGAGCACCTCGCCGCGCGCATTCATCCGCTCGCGCCGGCGCAGGCTGTTGCGCGCGAAGACGAAGCCCAGCAGCACGACCGCGGCGATCAGCACCACCGGCCAGTAGAGCGGCTTGTTCCACACCGCGAGCTTGGCGACGCGCTCGTCCACATCCAGGCGCAGGTAGCGGCCGTGGTCGCGGATCAGGATTGCGGGGTCCGAGTTGTGGACCCAGCTCTGCACCGCGGCCGACGAGTAGGGGAAGAAGCCGAAGCTGATCGGTGCGTCGCGTTGCAGGATCTTCACCATCTGGTCGATCACGGCCTGCTTTTGCGGCCCGTCGTCGAGCGACTTGAGCTGCTCGAACAGCTTGTCATATTCGGGGTTCTGGTAGTTCGACGTGTTCTCGCCGTCCGAGACGCTCTTCGCGTTCGGGCCGTAGAAGAGGAACAGGAAGTTCTCGGCGTCCGGGTAGTCGGCGTTCCAGCCGCTCCAGAACACCTGATGCTTGCCCTTCCTGACCTTGTCCTGGAACTGGTTGTTGTCGGTCGCGCGCACCTCGAGCTGGATGTCGAGCTTGGCGAACTGGCGCACGACCCAGTCGATCTCGGGCTTGCGCTCGGGCGAGGGCACGGCGTAGAAATCGTAGCCGATGACGAGCGGCTTGCCGGTCTTCGCGTCGCGCCCGTTCGGATAGCCCGCTTCGACCATCAGTTGCCTGGCCTCTTCGATCGAACGCCGCACCGGCTGGCCATTGACCAGCTTGTGCGTGACCGGGTTGATGCCCTCCGGCGTGCCTTCGCGGGAACCCGGGATGCCTCTGGGCAGCGGGCTCATTGCCGTATCGCCGGCCTTCTTCGGGAAGATCTTCGAATACTCTTCCCAGTCGACCGCGATTGCGATCGCCTGGCGCAGCTTGCGGGCCCGCTCCTGCCCGCCGGCGGTCTCGCCGCCGCCGAGCACCGGGTCGAGCATGTTGACGCCGAGGAAATACATGTTGACGTCGGCGCTCTGCGGGAAGTCGAAGCCCTTCTTCAGGTAGTCCGCGCGCACCTCGTCCGAGTCCTTCATCTCGACCAGGTAGCTGTTGCCAGTGTCGGTGCGCTCGAAGATTTCGAGGTCGTAGTAGCCGTCGCGGAACTTGTTGCGCAGCGGCGTCGCTTCGCGCTCGACGGTCGCGACGATCCTGTCGACAAACGGCATCGGCTTGCCGCAATCGTCGAGCAGGCCCTTCTCCTTGTCGCCGGGCGCGCCTTCGCAGGGATAGGGCTCGCCGCGATAGTTCGGATTGCGCACCATCTCGATGCGGCGGTCCTTCTGGAAGTCGGTCACCATGAATGGCCCGGTGCCGACCGGCCATTGGTCGAGCGTCATGCCGCGCTCGGCCATGCCGGGCTGGGCGTAGAACGCGTCGGCCTCCCACGGAATCGGCGCCGTGAAGGTCATCTGCATCCAGTACTTCCACTGCGGATACTTGCCCTTGATGCGCAGGCGCAGCAGATCCTTCTCGGGCGCGGTGGCGCCGATCAGCGGCCACTTGCGAAAGTCGAGGAACGGCTTGTCGAGGCTCGCCGGATCGAGCCCCTCGCGCAGCTTCTTGTCCTCGGCCTTGATCAGCGCGCCGTAGTCCTTCAGGCCGAGCACGTACTCGGAGAAGATGCCGTAGATCGGCGTCGTGATGCGCGTCGTCGCGTGCCGCTTTATGGCATAGACGAAGTCCTCCGCCGTCAGCTCGCGCGTGCCGGTCTCCTTGAAGTCCATCGGCGTGCGGCGGTCGCCGAGTTCGCCGGGCTTCATGTCGTGATAGAGATAGCGGCCCTGTGCGTCCTTCGCGAACGCCGGGTGCGGCGCGAACAGGATGCCCTTCCTGATCGGCACGTCGTAGACGCTTTCGGCGACCAGTTCGGCCGGCGCGTCGTCCGCCAGCCGGTTGCCGTCCTTGTCGAGGTAGACCGGGTTGACGACTGCGGCGGCCGACTTCGGCACCAATTCGAACGGCCGCTTCAGATAGTGGTAGCCGTAAGGCGGCTCGTAGACCTGGTAAGTGACTGCCGTGTCGTTCGACCAGTACGACGCCGTCGGGTCGAGGTGGCGCGGCGTGTTCTCGTTCATCGCCGAGTGAATCGTGTTCGACTCTTCGGAGCCTTGCGGCCAGGGGTTGTTGCCGCATCCGGCGAGCAGCAGGAGTGCGGCGAGGCCGAGACCCATGAGCCATGCCATCGGCCCCGTCCGCTTGCACTGCTCGCTCTGTCTGTGCCGACCGTTCATGCGGCCCTTCCCTTCCCGACCCGGTACCGCAGGCTTGCGCGGCAACCCCTACCGAACCCTGCGCGGTGTGCGCGGGCCCAAATCAATCTGCCTCCGGCCGACGCCGGCTTGTGACCGCGCGGACCCGAGGCAGGGCGCGATGATAAGGCCTTCGGCCGCTCTACTGCCGATCGCGCGCGCCGAACCGATCGGACCGGCTCACCAGCCCACGAGCGCGTCGCGTCCCTGCACGAGCAGCGTCACCTTCGCGCCGACCGGCAGGCAGACCTTGGTCGGCACATGGCCGAACGGCAGGCCGGCGAGGATCGGCGCCTTCGTCACGCTGCGCAGATGCTCGAACGCGCGGGCCAGCGTGTAGCCGCGATCGAGCGGCGACTTGCGAAACTCGGTGAACCTGCCGAGCAGCACAGCCTTCTGCGCACCAAGCACACCAGCCTGATGCAACTGCAGCAGGCTGCGCTCGATGCGGTAGGGATGCTCGTTCACGTCCTCCAGAAAGAGCACCCCGCCCTTGATCTTCGGAAAGTGGCGCGTCCCGAGCAGCGAAGCGAGCAGGCACAGGTTGCCGCCCCAGAGCGTGCCGCGCGCCTGCAAGCCATCGAAGCCCGGCCCGGTGCGAAAGCCGACCGCCTCGAGCGATCCATCCATCGCCTCGGTGAAGCAGGCTTGCGTCACCTCGTCGACCGTCTCAGCCGCCTTCTCGCCATGCTCTTCGGGCGCGCGGCCAAAGTCGAAGCACGCCATCGGGCCGGCCCAGCTACGAGCCTTCGCGTGCGCCAGCAGCCCGAGTTGCAGCAGCGTCATGTCGCTGTGGCCGACCCAGCGCGTGCCCTGCGCGACGCTGCGCGCGAGCAGCCTCCAGTCGATGCGGTCGAGCAATCGCGTCAGGCCGTAGCCGCCGCGCGACGCCATCGCGATATCCGGCGCCTCGGCGGCGACGCGGTGCAGCGCGGCGAGCCGCGTGTCGTCGTCGCCAGCGAAGCGCTGGTGCTTCGCAAGCGCCGCGGCGTCGCACCTGACGTCGAAGCCGAGCGCGACGAGCCTTTTTGCGGCGCGCCGCAGCGGCGCCGCCGTTGCCAGCACGCCCGACGGCGAGAAGAGGGTGAGCGAGGTCATTGCGGTTTGGGGGGCTCGATCTCGACCGCTTCACCGGCCGGAATCGGTTCGTCGTCGGCAGCGGCCGGCGCGCCGCGGCGCTGCCGGTATTGCTCGCGCCGCTCGGCGAAGAAGTCGCGCAACAGTTGCGCACACGCTTCGGCCGACACGCCGCCCGTCAGTTCGGTATGGTGGTTGAGTTGCGGGTTGGCGAACAGATCGATCACCGATCCGGCGGCGCCGGTCTTCGGGTCGGCGGCGCCGAAGACGACGCGTTTAACGCGGGCGTGCAACAGCGCCATCGCGCACATCGCGCACGGCTCGAGCGTGACGTAGAGCTCGCACTCCGGAAGCCGGTAGTTGCCGAGCAGATGCGCGGCGTGGCGCAGCGCGACGATCTCGGCGTGCGCGGTCGGGTCGTGCTCGGTGATCGGCCGGTTGTAGCCGGTCGCGATCACCTGCCCGTCGCGCATCACGACGGCGCCGACCGGCACCTCGCCGACCAGCGCCGCGTTGTGCGCCTGATCGAGCGCGATGCGCATCGCGTATTCGTCGGCGGCGAGTCGCTCGTCGCTCACTGCTTGCTGTCCGCTTCGGCGTCGGCGTTGCGCTGCATGCCCTGCTGCAACGCCTTGTCGATGTCGCCCTTCACCTGGCGCTGCAACTGCTGCGACTGCTGCGCCGGCGTTCCAGAAAGCGCCGGCGCACTCGCCGCATCGGGCGTCGAGACGCTCGGCTGCAGCGCATGCAGTTGCTGCTTGGCAAGCAAGCCGACGATCGCCAGCGCGATCAGCAGGCCGAAAATCCCGAAGACGATTCGCATCGCGTCATTCCCACTTGTCCCCGGGTATTCTGGCAGAGCACTTCAGCCGCGGGCATCATCGGCAGGCGCGGCGCGGAGTGGCTTCGGTCTGCACCCGACACGCATGTATCCAGCGACTGCCTGCGTTCCGGTCCGTCCTTGCTATGGTGGCGAACGCCGGCTTGTGCAATCGTGACTCCCGTTCACCAGGAAACCTACCCATGACCACGCGCCTCTTCAATCCCCTCGCCGCACTGATCTTCACCGCCGGCGTGCTGGCCGGTTGCGCCAGCATGACGACTCCGAAGCCCGCAGACTATGCCGCGATCGTTGCCGCGCCCGATCGCAGCGACGCCGATCGCAAGACCGACGAGCGGCGCGATCCGGTCAAGCTCTTCGCCTTTACCGGCATCGGCCCCGGCATGCGCGTTCTCGAGATGGGCGCGGGCGCCGGATACACGGCGGAGATGCTCGCCCGCGCGGTGGGGCCGGACGGCAAGGTTTACGCGCAGGACCAGCCGCCGCAGTTCCCGCGCGCCGCCGAGGCCTACGCCGCGCGTGCGAAGAATCCGGCGATGCGCAACGTCGAACTTGTATTGCGGCCGTTCGACGATCCGCTGCCGTCCGGCGTCGGCAACCTGGATGCAATCACGTTCTTCTTCGCCTATCACGACACCGTGCCGATGGGCGTCGACCGCGCGAAGATGAACCGGCGCCTGTACGAACTGCTGAAGCCGGGCGGCATGCTGATCGTCGCCGATCATTCGGCGCGCGCCGGCACCGGCACCGGCGCGACGAAGAGCCTGCACCGCATCGAGGAATCGACGGTCGTCTCCGAGATCGAGGCGGCCGGGTTTCAACTCGTCGCCAGCGGCGACTTCCTGCGCCACCCGCAGGACCAGCGCGACGTGATCGTGTTTCGCGCGCCGACGCCGGTGGACGAGTTCGTGCTGAAGTTCCGCAAGCCGCAGTAGCGGTTCTCAGCCCCCGTCCATCCCGCGATGCGCCCAGCCGGTGGTGCGCTTTTCCACCCAGCTGAACAGCTCGTACATGGCC
>CAZVNC010000182.1:2615-5725 GCA_964628305.1 uncultured Ideonella sp. | reverse complement strand
CCAACAACCTCGCGAACGCCTCGACGACCGGCTTTCGCGCCGAGCTGAAGGCCACCCGCGCGGTGCCGGTGCTGGGCAGCGGCGCGAGCACGCGCGTCTTCGCGCTCGAGACGACGATCGGCCACAGCGACGCGCCGGGGCCGATCCTGACCACCGGGCGCCAACTCGATGTCGCCGTCAAGGGCGACGCCTGGCTTGCGATACAGGCGCTCGACGGCACCGAGGCCTACACGCGCGCCGGCTCGTTCGACCTCGACGCCGAAGGCACGCTCGTCACGCGCAGCGGCTTGCAGGTCCTGGGTGACGGCGGCCCGATCCAGTTGCCGCCGGGAGCAGAGCCGACGATCGCCGCCGACGGCTCGATCAGCGCGCGCTTGCCGAACGGCACATCGAGCGTCATCGGCAAGTTGAAGCTCGTCACGCCCGAGGCGCCATTGCAGCGCGGCACCGATGGTCTCTTTCGCGCCATCGGCGGCGAATCGCTAGATGCCGACCCGCTCGCCCGGGTGCAGGACGGTGCACTCGAAGGCTCGAACGTGAGCCCGGTCGAGAACATGGTTGCGATGATCGCCGCCGCGCGCCAGTTCGAGGCGCAGATGAAGCTGATGCAGACGGCGCAGGACAACGAGAAGGCGGCCTCGCAACTGCTTGCCCTGTGAAAGCGCACCCGAAGGAGTAGCCACCATGATGCGATCACTCTGGATCTCGAAGACCGGGATGGAAGCCCAGCAGACACAGCTCGACTCGATCTCGAACAACCTCGCCAACGCGTCGACCAACGGCTACAAGAAGTCGCACGCGGTGTTCGAGGACCTGATGTACCAGAACCTGCGCCAGGTCGGCGCCAACAGCTCGGAGCAGACGACGCTGCCGACCGGCTTGCAGGCGGGCCTGGGCACGCGCGCGGTGGCGTCGGCGCGTTCGTTCACGCAGGGCAACCTGCAGCAAAGCAGCAACCCGCTCGATCTTGCGGTGCGCGGCAACGGCTTCTTTCAGATCCAGATGCCCGACGGCACGCTGGGCTACACGCGCGATGGTTCGTTCCAGGTCGACGCCCAGGGCGCACTCGTGACGAACAACGGCTACGCGCTGCAGCCGGGGATCACGATTCCGGTCGGCGCCCAGAGCGTCACGATCGCGCAGGACGGCACGGTGAGCGCGACGCTCGCCGGCCAGACGCAGCCGCAGATCCTCGGCCAGCTTCAGCTCGCGAGCTTCGTCAATCCTGCCGGCCTCGAGCCGAAGGGCCAGAACCTGTTTGCCGAAACCGTCGCGTCGGGAACGCCGAGCGCTGGGGAGCCGGGCTCGAATGGCCTGGGTTCGCTGCAGCAGGGCTTCGTCGAGACCTCGAACGTGAACGTCGTCGAGGAACTCGTCTCGATGATTCAGACCCAGCGCGCCTACGAGCTGAATTCGAAGGCGATCCAGACCTCGGACCAGATGCTGCAGAAGCTGGCCCAACTCTGAGTCCCGTGCGGCGACCAACCATGATGTCGATCTCCCGAACTGTAGTGCGCGGCCTGACACTGCCCTTCGCCGGCCTGCTGCTCGCCGGCTGCCAGGCGCTGAATCACCCGCCGCCTGTCGACATCGCGCAGCCGACGGCGGTGCGCGTGCTGCCGCGCCCGGCGCCGGCCGCGAACAACGGCGCGATCTACCAGGCCGATCAGTACCGGCCGCTGTTCGAGGACTACCGCGCGCGGATGGTCGGCGACACGCTGACGGTCGCGATCGTCGAGCGCGTCAGCGCGAGCCAGAAGTCCAACAGCTCGGTCGACAAGAAGGGCGAGATGGAAGGCGCGGTCACCGCGCTGCCGGCGTTCAAGCTCAACTCGTTCAATCGCGCATCGGCGGCCGGCTCGTCGACCAGCACTTTCACCGGCAAGGGCAGCACCGACACCGCGAACACCTTCAACGGCACGATCAACGCGACCGTGATCGAAGTGCTGCCTAACGGCCACCTCGTGATCGCCGGCGAGAAGCAGATCGGCGTCAACGCGAACGTCGACGTGCTGCGCTTCTCGGGCCAGGTCGATCCGCTGATGATCCAGCCCGGCAACGTCGTCGCGTCGGCGCAGATCTCGAACGCGCGCATCGAGCACCGCGGCCGCGGACAGGCCGCCGAGGCGCAGGGAATAGGCTGGTTGTCGCGCGTCTTTTTGAGCCTTGCGCCGTTCTAACGAGCGACAGAATCGAAGCGTCTTCGCACTTTCCGACGCCGTGCCCCTATCCATGCTTGCGACCAACCGCCTGATTCGCTGGATCGTCACCCTCGGCGCGCTTGCCGCGAGCGCGGCGCTATGGTGGCCGCTGCCGTCGCAGGCGGCGCGCATCAAGGAAGTGGCGAGCGTGCAGGGCGTGCGCAGCAACGCGCTCGTCGGCTACGGCCTCGTGATGGCGCTCGACGGCACGGGCGATTCGAGCACCGGCGTTCCGTTCGTGCCGCAGAGCATGATCGCGCTGCTGCAGCAGAACGGCATCACCGTGCCGCAGGGCACCAACCTGCAGTTGAAGAACGTTGCTGCGGTGATGGTGACGGCGCAACTGCCGCCCTTTGCGCGCCCCGGGCAGACGATCGACGTCACCGTCTCGTCGATGGGCAACGCCAAGTCGCTGCGCGGAGGCACCTTGATCTCGACGCCGTTGCGCGGCGCCGATGGCCAGATCTACGCGCTCGCTCAGGGCAGCCTGCTGGTCGGCGGCGCGGGCGCCGCGGCGGGCGGATCGAAGGTCCAGGTCAACAGCCTGAACGCCGGGCGCGTGCCTGACGGCGCGACCGTCGAGCGCAGCGTGCCGACAGCCCTCGTGAACGGCGATTCGCTGCAGCTCGACTTGAACGCAAGCGACTTCAACACCGCGCGCGAGGTCGAGCGCGTCATCAACCGCCGCAAGGGCGACGGCGTCGCGCAGGCGATCGACGGCCGCACGGTGCGCGTGCGCGTGCCGGCTTCGGCCGACGAGCGCGTCGCCTTCATGGCCGACATCGAGAATCTTCAGCTCGAGCTTGCGCCGCCGGCGGCGAAGATCGTCCTCAACGGACGCACCGGCTCGATCGTGATGAACCAGGCCGTCACGATCATCCGCCAGCGCGTCGACGCCTCCGGTGTCGG
>CAZVNC010000182.1:0-2605 GCA_964628305.1 uncultured Ideonella sp. | reverse complement strand
ACTCGACGCCCGTCATCAGCCAGCCGGGCGCCTTCGCGCAGGGCCGCACCGTCGTCACCGAGCAGGCCGACATCCAGATCCGCGCCCAGCAGGGTTCGGTGATCGAGATGGCGGCCGGCGCCAAGCTCGCGGATGTCGTGAAGGCGCTCAATTCGCTCGGCGCGACGCCGCAGGATCTGCTCGCGATCCTGCAGGCGATGAAGACGGCCGGCGCGCTCAATGCCGAGATCGAGGTGATCTGATGACGCCCGCGAGCGTGATCCCGACCGACGCGCTGCGCGCACGCGCCGCGAGCGATCCGCGCGCCGCGGTGAAGGACGCGGCGCGCCAGTTCGAGGCGATCTTCATGCAGGAGCTGATGAAGAGCATGCGTCAGGCGACGCCGACGTCGGGCCTGTTCGACAACGAGGGAACGAAGCTCGGCCGCGAGCTGCTCGACACTCAGTTCGCGGCGCAGATGACGGGCATGCCGGGCGGCCTGTCCGATCTGATCGCGCGCCAGCTCGAGAGGCAGATCGGGGCGCCGGCAGACGCCGCGCCGGCCTCCGCCGCGCTGCCGGTGGTCAAGGGGGCCCGCGCGACCGACTTCAGCGCCCTCAACGGCAAGCAGCGCCAGGCCGCCTTCGTGCAGGCGAACCGTCAGGCGGCACAGGCGGCCGAGGAGCAGACCGGCATCCCGGCGACCTTCATGCTGGCGCAGGCCGCGCACGAGTCGGGCTGGGGCCAGCGCGCGATCCGCAACGCCGACGGCAGCAGCGCGAACAACCTCTTCGGCATCAAGGCCGGCGCGGGCTGGAAGGGTGCGGTCGCCGAAGTCGTGACGACCGAATTCGTCGACGGCCAACCGAAGAAGCTGGTGCAGCGCTTTCGCGCCTATGCATCGGCCGAGGAGTCGTTTCGCGACTACGCGCGGCTGATGACTCAGAACAGCCGCTACAGCCAGGTGCTCGCGAGCGGCGGCGATGCGCAGCGCTTCGCCCAGGGCCTGCAGGCCGCGGGCTATGCGACCGATCCGGCCTACGCCGAAAAGCTCGGCCGCGTCATCAACACCACCTTGCGCCTGCAGCGCGCGGCGGCCTGATTCGCGCTGACGCCGGAGGCAACCCATGACGAGCTCGGCCCTGATGTCGATCGGAACGCGTGCGATGACGGCGAGCTACGCCGCGCTGCAGACGACCGGCAACAACATCGCGAACGCGAACACGGTTGGCTATTCGCGCCAGCAGGTCGAGCTGGCGACGGCCGGCGGCCAGTACACCGGCATGGGCTTTTTCGGCCGCGGCGTCGACGTGACGACCGTGAGCCGGGCGCACGATGCCTTTCTCGTGCGTGAAGCCGCGCTCACCCAATCGATCTCCGCCGCCGACGGCACGCGCCTGGCCCAGCTCGAGCAACTCGAGCAAGTGTTCGGCATCGGCGAGGCGGGCCTGGGCTACCAGAGCGCGCAACTGCTGAACGCGTTTGCCGATGTCGCGAGCCGGCCGCAGGACCCTGCGGCGCGCCAGGTCGCGTTGGCTCGAGCGCAGGACGCCGCGGCGGCGTTTCGCAACGCCGGCAGTCAGATCGAGTCGCTGCAGGCGGGCGTCGCGTCCGAACTGAAGACCTCGGTGAAGGCGGTGAATGCGCTCGCGCAGACGGTCGCCGACCTGAACCGCCAGATCGCGAATGCCCTCGGAACCGGCCATACGCCGAACGACCTGCTCGACCAGCGCGACCAGGCGGTGGCCGAGATCGGCAAGTACGTGCAGGTGACGACGATCAGCGCCGACGACGGCTCGCTGAACCTCTTCATCGGTGGCGGCCAGCGCCTCGTGCTCGGCGGCGAGGCGACGCCGCTGGTCGCGGTGGCCGACGCCTACGACCCGTCGCAGGTGCATCTGGGCGTGAGCGAAGGCGGCACGACCCGCCTCGTCCCCGACGCAACGCTCGCCGGCGGCTCGATCGCCGGCCTGCTGCGGTTCCAGAACGAGGACTTGCGCGACGCGCGCAACCTCGTCGGCCAGATGGCGGCGGCGCTGGCCGGCGCCGTCAACACCCAACAGTCGCTCGGACTGGACCTGACGACACCGACCGGCCGGCCGGGGACCGACCTCTTCGCGGTCGGCGCGCCGCGCGTGCAGCCCGCTTCGACCAACGCCGGCAGCGCGGTCGTGAACATTGCCGCCGCCGATGCGAAGGCGCTGCGCGCGAGCGACTACGAGTTGCGCTTCGACGGCAGCAACTACACCCTGACGCGGCTGGGCAGCTCGGATCCGGCGCAGACCTTCACGCCCGCCGCGCTCGCCGCCGGTGTGACGGTCGATGGCATCAACATTCAACTCGCAAGCGGCAGCGCCGCCGCGGGCGACCGCTTTCGCCTGCAGCCGGTGGCCGCGGCGGCGACGAATATGCGGCGCGCGATCGACGATCCGCGCGGCATCGCTGCCGCTTCGCCGGTCACGGCCACGCTCGGCGTCTCGAACAGCGGCACCGCGGCGATCGCGGCACTCGACGTCGTCGCGCCGATCGCGTCGCCGGTCAACGCGGTGGTCAGGTTCGGCGTCAACCCGGTGACTGGTGCGACGACCTACGAACTGAGCGCCGATGGCGGCAGCACCTACGGACC
>CAZVNC010000181.1:235-5746 GCA_964628305.1 uncultured Ideonella sp. | reverse complement strand
TCCTCTGCGCCGGCGCGTTCAACAGCCCGCAGTTGCTGATGCTGTCGGGGATCGGCCCGGCGGCCGAGCTGCAGCGCCATGCGGTGCCGCTGCGCACCGAGCTGCCCGGCGTCGGAAGCAACCTGCAGGACCGCTACGAGGTCGCCGTGACGCACCGCATGCGCAAGCCGTGGCAGGTGCTGGCCGGCGCACGCTTCGAACGCGGCGACGCCCTGTGGCAACTGTGGAACGCGTCGCGCGGCGGCATGTACGCGTCGAGCGGCTCGGCGCTCGGCTTGATCCGCAAGTCCGATCCCGGGTTGCCCGAGCCGGACATCTTCTGCATGGCGCTGCCGGCGCGCTTCGAAGGCTACTTCCCCGGCTTCTCGTCGCTCATTCGCGATCACGACGACCGCCTCACCTGGGCGGTGCTGAAGGCGCACACGCGCAATCGTGCCGGCACGGTGCGGCTTGCTTCGGCCGACCCGCGCGCGATGCCGCACATCGACTTCAACTGCTTCGATGCCGGCGACGATCCGGACGGCGCCGACCTGCACGCGGTGGTGCAGACGATCGCGTTCGTGCGGCGGCTGTGCGCACCGCTGATCGAGCAGGGCGTGATCGCCGAGGAGATCCTGCCCGGCCCCGGCGTGCAGGGCGAGCAGGCGCTGCGCGGCTATGTGCGCGACACCGCCTGGGGCCATCACGCGTCGTGTTCGTGCGCCATCGGGCCGCAGGCCGACGGCGGCGTGCTCGGCAGCGACTTCACGGTGCACGGCACGCGCCGGCTGCGCGTCGTCGACGCCTCGGTATTCCCGCGCATCCCGGGCTTCTTCATCGCGAGCGCGGTCTACATCGTCGCCGAAAAGGCGGCCGACACGATCCTGCGATCGGCGCACGGGCATGCGCCGCACTGACGACGAACCGATTTCACAGCGGGCATCCGCACAAGGAGCGAACCATGGCCTATGACGCAGCACAACTGCTGGAGATGACAGCGCAGCAACTCGACGACCTTTTCAAGGCCAGTCCGGCCGGCGACATTCCCGATGGCGCCGCCAAGGGCACGGCGATCATTGCGCCGGGCACGAAGATCAGCGAGACGATCGCCGAGATCATCAATCACTTCGGCTGGCAGGGCAAGGTGTTCGATGCGAAGAAGGGCGTGCTGAAGAACCGCATCCTCGTGATCGGGCTGGAGGCCATCCTCGCCCGCGTCTACAAGGCGCCGAGCTGGCTCGACAACAAGGAGTGCATCGTCCTCGACTATTCGGACACCTCGATCATCGCCAGCCGCGTCCGCGACGAGATCCGGCTCATCGGGCCGGGCTTCTATCTCGGCCAGGTCTACTGGGACAAGGATCGGCTGATCCACTTCTGCCTGCAGTTCTGACACTTGCGAGGCCGGCGTGACGCCGCAGTCGCCGTTCACGATCGTCGCCCCGCTGGCCGCGGGCCGGGAGGCCGCGCTGCGCGCGCTGCTCGAGTCGATGAACACCCTGCCCGGCCACGCCGATCCGCGCAATGCGGTGCTGCCGTTCGGCGACTTCGAACAACTGCACTTCGCGCGCCTGGTGCTGCTCGACGACAGCGCGATGGCCGATCTGGCGGTGTACGGCGTGACGCCGCCGCGGCTGCCGACGGTGCTCGTCTTCATGGGCGACTGCGACGGCGCCGCGCGCGACGTGCTCGGCGACATGGCGCAGCGCGCCGGCAGCGGCCTGCGGCGGCTGTTCGAACATTGCGAAGGCTTCGATGCCCGCACCGAACTGCTCGCCTGGATGCTCGCGCACGACGTGCCGGTGGCGACCTTCTACGCCTGCCGCCGCGGCCGCAGCGTGCGCCAGGTGCGCGAGGAGCACGCGCTGTGGCGCGCGCTGGCCGCGCGCGTGCCGCGCGACGGCCTGGCGTCGGCCGAAGCGGCGCAGCGCCTGCGCGGCGAACTGGCCGCGTTCGCTGCCGCCGAGCAGCACGCGGGCCGCCTGTCGCTTACACCGCCCGCGCCGACGCCGCTCGGCTGGCAAATCGCGGACACGGCGAACCTGATCGGCGTGCCGCTGCTCGGCCTCGTCGCGCTGCCGTTTCTGATCGTGCTGGCGCCGCTGATCGTCGTGCTGCTGCGCCGCCACGAGCGCAGCGACCCGGAGCTCTGCCCACCGCTCGATCCGGCGGCGCTGCGTGCGCTGCAGCGGATCGAGGACCACCAGCCGACGAACCAGTTCACGGCCGTCGGCCCGGTCAAGCCCGGCGTCTTCCGCCGCTGGCTGCTGACCGTGCTGCTGCTCGCGGCCGACTACGCCTGCCGACATGTCTTCGATCGCGGCCACCTGACGCGCATCCAGACCATCCACTTTGCGCGCTGGGTGTTCCTCGACGGCAAGGCGCGCGTCCTATTCGTCAGTAACTACGACGGCAGTCACGAGGCCTACATGGACGACTTCATCAACAAGGTCGGCTGGGGTCTCAACATCCTGTTCAGCAACGGTGTCGGCTGGCCGCGAACCGACTGGCTCGTCAAGCGCGGCGCGCGCCGCGAACTGCTCTTCAAGCGCTACCAGCGCCGCCACCAGGTACCGACGCAGGTCTGGTACATGGCCTATGCGGGCCTGACGCTTGCCGATCTGGAACGCGCGCAGCGCATCCGCGAAGGCCTGGAGGCGGCGCGGTTCAGCGACGCGCAGGCGCTCGCCTGGCTGAGGCTGCTGTGAACGACGCCGCCGCCAGTGTGGATCTGGACGACATGCAGGGCCTGCTGCGCTTCGGCTACGCGCGCCACACCGAGTCGTGCTTCCTGCTGCTCGCCATCGCCGATCGCGAAGCTGCCCGCCACTGGTTGGCCGCTGCGCCGGTCGCGAGCGCGGTGACGCTCGCCGCACCGCCGCCGGTCGTGCTGCAGGTCGCACTGAGCTGTGCGGGCCTGCGCGCGCTCGGGATTGCGGATGCCGTCATCGATGGCTTCTCGACCGAGTTCGTCGATGGCATGAGCGGCAACGCGAGCCGCGAACGCCGCCTCGGCGACATCGGCAGCAACGCGCCCGACAACTGGGCCTGGGGATCGAAGCTGCGGGTGCCGCACGTGCTGCTGTTGCTGTACGCGCTGCCCGGTACGCTCGCCGACTGGCAGCGCGGGATCGAGGAAGGCATCGCCCGCGGCTTCGAGATCATCGCGCGCCTGCCCGGCCGTCTGGGCGAGACCGAGCCGTTCGGATTCGTCGACGGCCTCTCGCAGCCGACGCTCGACTGGCAACGCATCCGGCCGGCGCGCGACGTGGAACTGCAGCACTACACCAACCTTGCCTGCCTGGGCGAGTTCGTGCTCGGCTATCCGAACGAATACGGCGCCTACACCGATCGGCCGCTGCTCGATCCGCAGGGTGCGGCGGCCGAGCTTGCGCGCGCCGAGGAGGCGCCCGAGCGGGCCGACCTGGGGCGCAACGGCAGCTACCTCGTGCTGCGCCAGTTGCAGCAGGACGTGGACGGCTTCTGGCGGGCCCTGACGCAACGCGCCGATGGCGACGCAGCGCGCGCCCGGCAACTCGCCGAGGCGATGGTCGGCCGCAGGATGGACGGCGAACCGCTCGCCGCAGGCGACCTCCAGGCCACTATCGAAGGCAACGACCCGGCCAACGCGTTGAACGCGTTCACCTATCGCGACGACCCGCACGGCCTGCGCTGCCCGCTCGGTGCACACGTGCGACGCGCCAATCCGCGCAACGCGGACCTGCCGCCGGGCCGGCCCGGACTGCTGTCGTGGGCAGAACGCACGCTCGGCTTCGACGCCGACGCGCTGGCCAAGGACCTGGTGGCGTCGACGCGCTTTCATCGCCTGCTGCGGCGCGGACGGGCCTACGGCGAGCGCGGCGCCGGCGCACAGGGGCTGCACTTCATCTGCCTTGCTGCAAGCATCGGCCGCCAGTTCGAGTTCGTGCAGGCGGCCTGGATCGCCGGCGCGCACTTCGACGGTCTCAGCGGCGAAAGCGACCCGCTGCTCGGCAGCCGCGAGGCGGCGCGCGACGGCAGCCCGACGGATGGCTTCTCGATCCCGCAGGCGATCGGCCCGGCACGGCGGCTCGACGCGCTGCCGCAGTTCGTCAGTGTGCGCGGCGGCGCCTATTTCTTCCTTCCCGGCCTGCGCGCGCTGCGGGTGCTGGCCGAATTGCGTTGATTCCGTCGACAGACAGGGGAGCGCGATGAACTCGAACACCAGCCGCCCGGTGCCGCCGGCGAACACCGGCTCGGCGTTGCTGAACTTCATCTCGGATGCGTCGCTGAAGCTGATCCAGCTCGAGCGGCGCATCGATCCGCTGTTTCGCCCGCTGTTCGACGCCACCCTGCGCGACCCGCTCGCGCGCGGCGTGACGGCGCTGATCAACCGGCAGCGCCCGCGCGAGAACCTGGCACTCGCCGAGGAGCGCCTGTTGCCCGACGAGGACGCCTGCGTCGACTCGATCATCGAGAGCTTTCGCGCCCAGATGCGCCTGCTCTGGAAGCCTGGCGGCTTCGAGCGCGGCGGCAACACGAAGACGCACGGCATCGTGCGCGCCGAGTTGATCGTCCACGAAGGCCTGCCCGAAGCGATGCGCCGCGGCATCTTCGCCGCGCCGCGCAGCTACCGCGCCTGGGTGCGCTTCTCCGGGCCGGGCCCGTACGTGACGCCCGACATCGACGACGTCGGCTTCATGAGCATCAGCATCAAGCTGATGGGCGTGCCCGGGCCGAAGCTGATGGACGAGGAGCGTTTCACGCAGGACCTGTTCGGCGTCTCGCCGCCGACCTTCGTCACGCGCGACGTGCGCGACAACGCCCAGTTGCAGCGCGAGAGCCTGAAGAACGCGTCGATCTTCTACTTCGTCAACCTGCACCGGCCTCACCTGCTCGACGGCATCATGCAGGGCCTGTTCATCAAGACCCAGAGCAGCCCCTTCGAGGCGCCGTACTTCAGCTGCGTGCCCTATCTGCTCGGCGAGGGCCAGGCGATGCAGTATTCGATCTGGCCCACGAGCAAGCGGCGCACGCCGATCCCGCGGCTGCCACTGCGCCCGCCGGACGACTATCTGCGCCTGGCGATGGTCGAGGCACTCGCCGAAGGCGACGTCGAACTCGAGCTGCGGCTGCAGTTGCAGACCGATCCGCACCTGATGCCGATCGAGAACGCCGGCGTGCTCTGGCCCGAGCGGCTGTCGCCGCGCGTGCCGGTCGCGACGCTGCGCATCGCGCGCCAGAAGTTCGATTCGCCGGCGCAACTCGACTTCGCCAAGCGGCTGTCGTTCAACCCCTGGCATTGCATCGCCGAGCACCGGCCGCTCGGCAACCAGAGCCGCGCGCGCCGCCGCATGTACTACGAGCTGTCGAAGCTGCGCCACGACATGAACGCCGTGCCGCACTACGAGCCCGACGGCGACGAGCGCTTCGATTGAGGAGTGGCACCGGCCTGCGACAGCGTCATGCCTCATCGAGCGGCGGCGCCGTCAGCGAACTGCGCTCCGCTTGCGCTCGTACATTGCCGCGTCGCTACGTTCAAGAAGGGCTTCA
>CAZVNC010000181.1:0-225 GCA_964628305.1 uncultured Ideonella sp. | reverse complement strand
ATCGCCCTGCTGGGCCTCGGCGACACCGATGCTGATGCTGACAGAAAGTCCTGGCGATATCTGCCCCCAGTCGTGGGAGGCGATCGCACTGCGCAGCCTCTCGCAGGCGTCCGATGCTGTACGTGCGTCAGTCCGCCTGAACAAGATGGTGAATTCGTCCCCCGCCAAGCGCGCCGCGAGGTCTTCTGAACGCACATGCTCTGTGAGCAAAGAGGCGATAACCTG
>CAZVNC010000180.1:0-5762 GCA_964628305.1 uncultured Ideonella sp. | reverse complement strand
CGCTTCACCGGCTACGACATCGACGGCGGCTACGCCGAACTCGCGCTCGCCGATGCGCGCTACTGCTTCGCGCTGCCCAGCGGTGCGGACGATCCAAGCGACGAGGCGATCGCGCCCTGGCTGTGCGCCGGACTGATCGGCTACCGCTCGCTGCGGCTGGCGGGGAGCGCGCGCCGGCTCGGCATCTACGGCTTCGGCGCGGCGGCGCATCTGGTCGCGCAGGTCGCGATCGCGCAGGGCCGCGAGGTGTACGCCTTCACGCGCGAAGGCGACGCGCCGGCGCAAGGCTTCGCGCGCGCGCTCGGCGCCGTCTGGGCCGGGCCGTCGACTGCGGCCCCGCCGGTGCAGCTCGACGCCGTGCTGATCTTCGCTCCGGTCGGCGGTTTGGTGCCGGCCGCGCTGCGCGCGACGGCCCCGGGCGCGACCGTCGTTTGCGGCGGCATCCACATGAGCGACATTCCGTCCTTCCCGTACGCGCTTCTGTGGGGCGAGCGCGTGCTGCGCTCGGTGGCGAACCTGACGCGCGAGGACGCGCAGGAGTTTCTGCCGCTCGCCGCGAGCATCCCGGTCGTCGCACAGACCGTTGCCTACCCGTTGGCCCAGGCGAACGTGGCACTCGACGATCTGCGCGCCGGACGCTTCAGCGGCGCTGCGGTGCTGCTGCCTTGATCCGATTCAGCCGGTACGACAACATGCTTGGCCACCTCGTGCAGACGCCCGGCGAGCGGACGAGAGGTACCGAGCGACGCGTCGCGTTGTGACCGCCTGCACAGAGGAAGATCAGCAAGTGGAGCGCGGGACGACCGACAACGCACGCCTGTTCGTCGCCCTCTGGCCGGATGCACAGGTGCGCGCCGCGCTGCAAGCGGCGAGCGCACAGTGGCGCTGGCAGCCGGGCGCGGCGATCATTCCCGCCGATCGTCTGCACCTCACGCTGCACTTCCTCGGCGATCTGCCGCGCGAGAGCATCCCGGAGCTGGCGCGCGCCCTCGAGTTGCCGCGCGCGCGCTGCGCGTTGACGCTCGATCGCGCCGCGCTGTGGCGCGGCGGCGTCGCCGTCCTCGAGCCCTCCGTCGTTCCGGCGCCGCTCGTCGAACTGCGGCGTGCACTCGGCGCCGCGCTGCACTCCGTCGGACTCGCACTGGAGACGCGGCGCTGGCGGCCGCATGTGACGCTTGCGCGGCGCGCGAACGTGAAGGTGCCGCAGATCGCGCCGATCGTGTGGCCGCTGCGCGGCCATGTGCTCGTCGAATCGCGGCTTAGTCCGCGCACCTCCTATGAGGAGGTCGCCAGCTTCGACCTAGGATGGGTTGCTTGATCGACCAGCCGCTGCTTGGCGTGCCGGTGAGCGGTGAATGGTGCGACCTGTCGGTTGAAGGCGCCCTTCGGCAACGCCGCAACCAGCATGAAACCAAGCGTGCTGGCGGAAGAGGTGACTGTCAAGGCCCGCGCCAATACTGGCTTTGCGGCGAGTCGGGTGCATGTCCCCCGATGGTCCCCCGAGAGAAGGCGTCGCTGCAAGACGCGCGCGATACACAAGTCCAAGCTCGCGCAGGCGGCGGCTAGGGCTTCGGCTTTTGCCGTACGTCCCGACGCTGGAACGTTCGGAAGGTTCTCGCCTTGCACCGTCTCCAACGCCGCCGATAGCTCACCGATCTTGCGCCGCGCGTGCAGCCGCTAGAACTTCCCAGCCCTGCGCGCGTTGTGAGCAGCTTTGGCAACAGCGAGCACGACTCGCGGATGCGAGCCCAGCCGCGTTTCCTGTAGGTACTCGACCAGCCGCGGATCGCGCGCCACGTAGGCACGGGCCAAGTCAGCGGCACGGGCTGCGGCTTCAGCGCCGCCGAACTCGCGCGCGAGCACGTCCTCGCATTGCGCGAGCCATCGGGCCTCGGTGGCCTCGTCAGGCGTCCTCTGCGCCACGCTGCGGCCTATCTCGACCATCTCGATAGCCGCCGACTCGTCCAGGCCGAAGGCTTCGAACGTGGGCTTCCATTGCGACAACAGTTCCTGATGCTCGTGGCCCGGCAAGCCCAATGCCTCGGCGGCACGCTGAAACGCCACATCCACCGGCTGACCAAGTGGCGGGCCGTCGCTGCCCTTACGCAGCTCTGCAATCTCGGCCTCGCGGACCTTCAGCAGTTCGGGATCGGCGGCAGCAGCGGACGCGGCGGCAGGCTTCAGTGCGGGGTCATCGGGCTCGCCAGGCAAGTCGTGAACCATGCCGGGCGAGTTGTCGAACCAGACCCCGGGCACAAGGGGCGGCGCGCCTTGTTCCTCGCTCATGTGCCTTCGGCTTCTGCTGACTTGAGGGCTTCGTTCATGCCGTAGGCCAGGCGTTCCTCAGCACGCCCAATGCCTTCTTGCAGCACTTGGCGCAGATCACCCTTGAGATACCTGTCGATCGTTCCGTCGCGCGGTGGAACGACGGTCACCCACGGATCCAGGTCCAACCCCAGGCGGCCGATCCCGGCGCGCCACATTGCCGCAGCAACGACTGCCGACACGACGCCCGTGCGCCGGGCAGCGTCTGCTTGGTACTGCATGACATGCGCGTGCGCTCGCTTGCCGGTGCGCAGCTCACGCAGCACGGCGCGGGCATGCTCGCGGCGCGTGTCCGACAGTGTTGCAAACTCGGACAGCAGCGGCCCGATGCCCTCGATCTGCGCGATCAGTTTTTCGGCCAACGCGGTTATCCGCTTGCCGGTCGTCTCAACCTCGGCGCGATGTTCGGCCAGCTGCGCCTGATGCTTGCCCCGCTCGGCCGCGGTGTTGCGCCGGGCGAGCCCGACGATCGCTGATTCAATGCGCGCGGTCTCGCGGTCGTTCCTTTCGATCTCGCGCTCCAGCGTTTCGACATCGGCGCGCAGTTGTGCATCGTCAGGCTTCAGCGCAAGGTCGGTGTTTCGCTCGACCAGCAGGGCGGCGGCCGAGTCACGGTCAAGTGCCAGGGCCTTGATGCGCTGGTGCAGCGCAGCGGTGTTGGTGCTCATGGGATGCCTTTCAGGAAACGTTGTCAGCGTACGAACGCGGCGCGCTCGGATCGCTCGTGAAGAAGACGTTCACCTTGCCGCCGGTGAACGTGCCGCCGCTGGCGATCTGCTGCACGCCGAGATAGCGCTCTACGCCGCGCATGCCGTCGCAGTTCACGCAGAGCAGCACGGCGCCCGCGGTCAGCGCCGAAAGGGGGAATGCAGCGCTCGTGAAATGCACGGTCGCTGTACTGGCGCTCAATGCGGCGGTGTCATCAGACACCAGCCGGAACTGCGCGGTAGGCGTGCCGGCTGACGTGAATGTCTCGGCGACGGTCACCACGAGGAATGCATCGGCGCCGAAGGCACGCTTCAGGTTCTGTCCGGCCGAATGACCGACGCTCGGCCCGTGGGTGTCGATGGTGTCGCCCAGGTTTGTGATGCCCGCGCTGGTGTTGATCGGCAGCGCGTCGGCAATCTCGCAGTTCTCATCAAGGAGGGTCATGCAGCAATGATGCGCGCCGACGCGCACAACGCATAGCGCACGCACACGACACGCACATCAGCGGGTGACGATTGCCGGCGCGTTCGCTGATGGCCTGTAGACGATCCGCCCGCCGGCCACGCTGATGCAGCGGAAGGCGCTGGCCAGCTCGGTGCAGGCGTGGCGCTCGACCCACTGCGCAGCAGTCTTGCGAATCGCGGTGCGGATCACGCCATCGGCCTGTCGGCTCGATACGAAGTCGCTCACATCAGCGTGCCTGCTTCGCCCGGCATCGATGGCAGCCCACGCTGCGGCCAAGCCGACAAGCTCACAAACGAACTCGGCCGGCGTCTCTCCTTCGCGGTGAATCTGCCAGCGTGCGCCGTCCAGTCGGCGGAACACGACACGGGATCGCATGCGCTGAATCTCGGCGTCGAGCGCACTGCTCACGACTGCCGCGCCGTCTGTGCCGTAGAGCGCGGGAATCGTGGACAGCCAGGCCTGCGCCACGCGCAGCCAGCGGACGCGCTCTGCCGGTGTCACTGTTCGGCTCGCCCAAGGCGCGCCAGCCGGCGTCTTGCGAGCGCATACGCAGGGCTGTCCGGTGGGCATGCCAGACTGCGCTGCAGTACCTCCTTGGTGTGCTGCTCACGCTCGGCCGGGGTCATGCCCAGGCGAAGAGCACGGGCCACGCGCATCTGTTCGGCTCGGCTCGGCTCAGATTTCTGGCGTTGCTGTTCTTCAAGCCGGCGCAAGCGGGCGCGCAGTGATGCTGCTGATACGGTCATGGTGTCACCTGGCAATGCTCGCGGTGCTCCAGCAGTCGCAGTCGCGCACGTTCCAGGCGTTTAGCCAGCGGGGAATCACCGACGATCGGTGTCTGATCCTCGCGGGTCCAATGGCGCGCGCGCTGTTCCGGGGTCATGGCGTCAAGCTGTTCCTCGGCTCGCCTCAAGCGCTCGCCGATGCCGATCTTCTGGCGTGCTGCGGTCAATTGCTCCAGCCGCTTGATGCGCCCGCGTAGTGCTGTCGTGCTCATGCAGTGGTCTCCATGGAAAGCCGGCTCGCTGCGATGCTGCGCAGAATCAACTGGTACAGCCAGCCGGGCCGACCCTTCGGGATGGTGGGCTCGCTCAAACTCGCAATGCAGGCGGCTTCAAGCGCGGCCACGTCAATCGGCCCGGCCCTCAAGTAGGACTGCGTGACGATTTCCTCCAACGTCTCGCAGTCGCTCGCAGACAGCGAAAGCTCAAGGCGTCGGACTCGGTTGCGAAGACTGGCGCTCAACGTTCCTTCCCCTCAAGCGCTTCGATGCGAGCGGCCAGCTCAGAGTTGGTGACGCTCGTTGCCAGCGCGTTCAACAGCCAGCCCAGCTTCGTCGCTTCGCTGGGGCTCGGCGTCGGCCCGGCCACGCGACGGGCTGCCCGATACAGCTTGCCCATCTCGTTCCGGATGGCCGGCAGCGTGTCCAAGCGGCCAACCCGCACTTCCGGGGGGTGGTCGCCGCTGTAGCCCGCACCCTTGTTTGATTTGGGTTGCTCTCGGTGTGCATCGTGCAGGGGGTCAGGCACGGGCTTGACTTCGTTTTCATGCATCTATGCGGCCCTCCCAGCGCGGTCCTGCGCGTCGTCTTCGGTGTTATTGCGTGCCATTTGCGCCGCTCCTACAACAATGAAAGCCGCTTTGACGCCGACTGCGCCGACCGCGCCGACTTCGGAATCGGCGCTCGGCCATGTCGTCGAACAGCCGCAGCAGATGGCTTCTCTAGATGGTCCCCCATGGAAGGGGCAAGAGATGTGGCATTTGTGGCCTCCATTGCCCCCATGGAAGGGGCAACGGGCAACCCCCTTGCCCCCATGGAAGGGGCAATCCGTCGTTTGCTTGCCCCCATGGAAGGGGTAAGGGCCGCGTTTTTGTAGGCGCCGCGCACGAACGCAGCGGTGGCGCCGACGTCGTAGCCGGGGATGCGGTCGAGTGCATACCATGTCACGGCATACCAGGCGGCCTTGTTCGGTCGCTGGCCCATGACGGTCTCGAAGATGAAGCCGGCTGCCAGCAGTTCGCCCTTGGCACGCTGAATCAGGCTCTTCGACTTCCATCCGCGCTTGGACAAGTGGGCGTAGCTGGCGAGCATCCTGCCGTTGTTGTCGCGCACGAACTGCCGCGCAATCTCCAACAGCAGCGACCGCGCGGGATGGCTCAGGCGCGCGTATGCGGGGCTATCGAGCACAGACCAGGGCAACGCCGCGAACCCGCCCGGATCGCGGCCAGAATCGCCTTTCCTGCCCGCGTTACGGCCGTTCGCC
>CAZVNC010000179.1:0-5766 GCA_964628305.1 uncultured Ideonella sp. | reverse complement strand
TGCGGCTGTTCCTCGAGGAAGCCGCCGGCGTCTCCAAGTACAAGGAGCGCCGCCGCGAGACCGAGAACCGGCTGAAGGACACGCGCGAGAACCTGGTGCGGGTCGAGGACATCCTGCGCGAGTTGGACGCCAACCTCGACAAGCTCGAGGCGCAGGCCGAAGTCGCGTCGCGCTATCGCGCGCTGCAGGACGAGGGCAACCTGAAGCAGCACCAGCTCTGGTTCTTGAAGCATCGCGACGCGGCCGCCGAGGAAGAGCGCGTGAAGAGCGAAGCGCTGGCTGGCGCGAACGCGCTCGAAGCACGGCTCGCCGAGTTGCGCCACGTCGAGGCCGAGCTCGAGGCGCTGCGCCAGGCGCACTACGCGGCGAACGACGGCATGCACGCCGCACAGGGCGCGCTCGCCGAGGCGTCGCTCGAAGTGAGCCGGCTCGAAGAGCGCATCCGCTACGTCGTCGACGGGCGGCGCAAGCTCGAACAGCGGCTCGCGGATCTGAAGGCGCAAAGCGAGCGCTGGGGCGACCAGCAATCGCAGGCTGCGCAGGAGCAGGAGCGGATCGCGGGCGAGATCGGCGCTGCTAGCGAGCGCGGCAAGGTGCTGGCGGCGCAGGTGGAGGCGCTCGCTGCCGCGTTGCCGGGCGCCGAAGATGCCTTGCGTGCGGCGCAGGCGCGCAGCGACGAGCAGCGCAACGTCGTCGCCCAAGTGCAGCAGCAAATTCAGGTGCTCGCGGCCGAGTCGCGCAGTCTCGACGAGCAACTGCGCCAGCTCGGCGCGCGCCGCGACCGTCTGTCGGGAGAGAGCAAAGCGCTCGCCGCGCCGGACGACGCGCGACTCGACGCACTGCGCGCCCGGCTCGGCGCGGCGCAGACGGCGCACGAGGAAGCCGACGCGCAGCTCCAATCCCTTGCCGAACAGTTGCCGGAACTCGAAGCGGATCGTCGCGACAAGCAGGACCAGGCGAACCAGGAGGCCGCGCGCCAGACCGACCTCGGCGCGCGCCTTGCCGCGCTGCGCGCGCTGCAGGAGAAGGTCCAGACCGGAGGCAAGCTCGAGCCCTGGCTGGCGAAACACGGCCTCGGCGGCTTGCAGGGGCTGTGGACGCAGGTGCACATCGAACCGGGCTGGGAGCCCGCACTCGAAGCCGCGCTGCGCGAACGGCTGAACGCGCTCGCCGTCGGCCGCATCGAGACGGTGCGTGCCTTCGCCGACGACGCGCCGCCGGCGCGGCTCGCGTTCTACACGACGCCCGGCGCCGCGGTGGCGAGCACCCATCACCTGCTGCCGCGGCTTGCCGACAAGCTGCGCCTTGGCGACAGCGGGCTGCAGGCCTTGCTCGGCGACTGGCTGGAGGGCGTCTACACCGCCGAATCGATCGACGCCGCGCTCGCCGAACGCGCCAAGCTCACGCACGGCGAGGTCATCATGACGGCGGCCGGCCACGCAGTCAGTGGCCACGCGGTGAGCTTCTACGCCCCCGATTCGGAGCAGTCCGGCATGCTCGCGCGAGCGCAGGAAATCGAGAACCTCGTGCTGCAATTGCGCGCGCAATCGGTGATGGCCGACGAATCGCGCGCCGCGCTGGTGCGCAGCGAGGCGGCACTCAGCGAGACGACGCAGCGTCTGGCGCTGGCGCGGCGCGACGCCGGCGAAGCGCAGACGCGCGCACACCAGTTGCATGTCGAATTGCTGCGCGAGACCGAGCAGGCACAGGCGGCCTTGGCGCGCCGCGACCGCGTCGCCTCGGAGCTGGTCGAGATCGACGCCGAGACCGCGGCGCTCGCCGAGCGGCGGGCGCAGGGCGAAGCGCGTTTCGAGGAGCTCGACATGCAACTCGCGACGACCCAGGAGCGGCATGCCGAGCTGGGCGACGTCGTGATCGAAGCCGAACGCGCGCTCGTAGCCGCGCGCGAGCAGCATCGTGCCATCGAGCGCGAGGCGCAGGAGGCGCAGTTCACGGCCCGCACACTTGCCGCGCGGCAGGCCGAACTCGAGCGCAGCATCGCGAATGCGGGCGAGCAGTTGGCGTCGGCAGAAGGTTCGGCGACCCAATTGCGCGCCGAGCTTGCGGCGCTCGACGACGCGGCCGAGCAGGCAGGATTGCAAGAGGCGCTCGCGCTGCGCATCGAGCGCGAAGCCGCGCTCGGCGCCCAGCGCAGCGCGTACGACGAACTGAGCGCAAAGCTGCGCCGCGCCGACGAGCAGCGCATGAGCCATGAGCGCAGCGTCGAGCCGCTGCGCGAGGCGATCGTCAAGCTGCAGCTCGAGCAGCAGGCGGCGTCGCTCGGCGGCGCGCAGTTCCTCGAGCAGCTCGTGCAGGCGCATGTCGATCGCGACGCCCTCGCACGCACGATCGCCGACGGCGGCGTCAAGCTCGCCGGCCTGCAGGGCGAGATCGACCGCATTCACCGCGAAGTCGAAGCGCTCGGCGCGGTCAACCTCGCGGCGCTCGAGGAGCTGACCAGTTCGCGCGAACGCAAGGTCTTCCTCGACGCCCAGATGGCCGATCTGCAGGATGCGATCGGCACCCTCGAGGACGCGATCCGCAAGATCGACCTCGAGACGCGTGAACTTCTGGCGACGACCTTCGACGCCGTGAACGCGCATTTCGGCCGCATGTTCCCGGTGCTCTTCGGTGGCGGAACGGCGCGGCTCGTGATGACGGGCGACGAAATCCTAGACTCCGGCGTGCAGGTCATGGCGCAGCCGCCGGGCAAGAAGAACAGCTCGATCCACCTGCTCTCGGGCGGCGAGAAGGCGCTGACCGCGATCGCGCTCGTGTTCGCGATCTTCCAGCTCAACCCGGCGCCGTTCTGCCTGCTCGACGAGGTCGACGCGCCGCTGGACGACGCCAACACCGAGCGCTACGCCAAGCTGGTGAAGGAGATGGCCGCGGGCACGCAGTTCCTCTTCATCAGCCACAACAAGATCGCGATGGAGATGGCCGAGCAGCTGATCGGCGTGACGATGCAGGAGCAGGGCGTTTCGCGCATCGTCGCGGTCGACATGCAGTCGGCCATCGGCATGGCGGAGGCGGCGTGATGACCGATCTCACGGTGGCGCTTGCGATCGTCGGCGGCGTCGCGCTCGCCGGTGTGCTTGCGCATGGCGCCTGGCAGGCGCGGCGCGCCGGGCCGCGGCGTTCGGCACCGGCGGCGGCCGCCCAAGCCGCGGCACAGATCGAACCCGTGCTCACGGACGCCGATGCCGGCGCCGTCGACCCTTTGCCTGAGCCGTCATTGCCGCGCAGCGCGCCGCGCCGCAATGCGGGGCGCCTGGATGCGTTGATCGACGCCATCGCGACCCTCGAGCCCGAACTTGCATTGCCCGGCGCACTCGTGCTGGCCCATCTTCCGCCGACGCGGCGGGTCGGCAGCAAGCCGTTCAGCGTCGAGGGCCTGACGGTGGAGTCGGGCGAGTGGGACGCGATCAGCGAAGAGGGGTCGTACAGCGCGCTGCAGGCCGGTGTGCTGCTCGCCAATCGCACTGGCGCCCTGAACGAGATCGAGTACTCCGATTTCGCGCAGCGGGTCCAGGCGATCGCCGACGCCGTTGGCGCGATGCCCGATCTGCCCGACATGCTCGACGTCGTCGCGCGGGCGCGCGAGCTCGATGCCTTTGCCTCGGCGCACGATGCGCAACTCGCGCTGCATCTGCGTGCGAACGGCGCTGCTTGGTCGATCGGCTACCTGCAGCAGCAGGCTGCGCGCCACGGTTTTGTCAATGGAGCGGTGCCCGGCCGCCTGGTGCTGCCGGCCGCCGACGAAGGCGGCCCTCCGGTGCTCGTGCTTTCGTTCGACGCCCAGGCGGCGCTGGCCGACTCGTCCGAGCTTGCGGCGCTGGGCGATGTGACGCTCAGTTTCGACGTCGCACAGACGCCGGCATCGCAGCAGCCCTTCGCCGCCTGGAAGTCGAGCGCGACCGCGCTTGCGGCCGACATGGACGCACAACTCGTCGACGACAACGGCCGGGCGCTGGGCGACGAAGCGTTTGCGAGCATCGGCGCCGAGCTCGATCGCCTCTACGCCGCGCTCGCCGAACGCGACCTCGCCGCCGGCTCGCCCGCCGCGCGCCGCCTGTTCAGCTGATCAACACCGGCTTTCGGCGCCGGCCGCCCGACAGCGAGCGGTGACGAATGTCAGCCCGGCAAGCCCTTGTGCTTGACGAGCCCTTGCCGCAGCGCGCATAAGTGAGCCTTCGGTACGCCGGGTGGCGGCCGCAATGCAAAGGAGCGCGCGATGAGCGATGAACTTCAGGCGACGATCGAGGCGATGTTGCGTCCAGGCTGCGGGCTGCTTGCGGCCGACGAAAGCGCGCCGACGATCGCCAAACGCTTCAGTGCAATCGGCGTCGAGTCGACCGAAGCGTCGCGCCGCGCCTACCGCAGCCTGCTGCTCGCGACGCCGGGGCTCGGCGATCACATCAGCGGCGTGATCCTGTTCGAGGAGACGCTCGGCCAGAAGGCCGACGACGGCACGCCGCTGTCGCAGGTCGCGGCGAAGCAGGGCATCGTTCCCGGCATCAAGGTCGACGCCGGCAAGATCGCGCTCGCGCATGCGCCGGGCGACGAGATCACGCAGGGGCTCGACGGCCTGGCCAAGCGGCTCGCGGTCTACAAGGCGCAGGGTGCGCGGTTCGCGAAGTGGCGCGCCGTCTACAACGTCTCGGCGACGCTGCCGGGCTGGCTGGCGATGCAGGCGAACGCCGATTCGCTCGCGCGCTACGCGGCGATCTGCCAGGAGCAGGGCATCGTGCCGATCGTCGAACCCGAGGTGCTGATGGACGGCGACAACGACATCGAGCGCTGTGCCCAGGTGACCGAGGCGGTGCTGGTCGAAGTCTTTCACGCGCTGCGCCGGCATGCGGTCGTCCTCGAGCACATGGTGCTGAAGCCGAACATGGTCGTTCCGGGCAAGGGCAATGCGCAGCGCGCGACGCCGACCCAGGTCGCGCAGGCCACATTGCAGGTGTTGCGCCGCAGCGTCCCGGCTGCGGTGCCGGGCATCTTCTTTCTCTCCGGCGGGCAGACGCCGCAGGAGGCGACGGCGAACCTCGATGCGATCAACCGCCGCGGCACTCAGCCGTGGGTGCTGAGCTTCTCGTACGGCCGCGCGCTGCAGGAGACGGTGCTCCAGGCCTGGCAGGGCAAGGCCGCGAATGTCGGCGCGGCGCAGGCGGCCCTCGCCAAGCGCGCGCGGCTGAACAGCGCCGCGTGCGGCGGACGCTACGAGGCAGCGGCTGAATCCAAAGCGTAGGCGACGCGTCTTCAGCCTGCCGCGCCGGCCGCAATCACGCGTGCCGGCTCGCGCATCAGCACGAACTCCTCGGCGGCGGTCGGGTGGAGCGCGATCGTGCGGTCGAACTGCGCCTTCGTCGCACCGCAACCGAGCGCGACGGCGAGGCTTTGCACGATCTCGGGCGCATCCGCGCCGAGCATGTGCACCGCGAGCACGCGATCGGTCTGCGCGTCGACGAGCAGCTTCATGTAGCTGCGCTCGGCGCCGCCGAAGAAGGTCTGGCGCATCGGCCGGAAGTCGGATTCGAAGACCTTCAACGCATGGCCGGAGGCGACAGCCTCGGCCTCGGTCGGGCCGATCGTCGCGATCGGCGGCAGCATGAAGACGGCGCTTGCGACCAGACTCAGATCGACCTCGCGCCTGGCCTTGCCGAACAGCGATTCGGCGAGCGCCCGGCCCTCGGCGATCGCGACCGGCGTCAGGTTGCGCCGGTTCGTCACGTCGCCGATCGCATAGACATGTTTTGCCGCGGT
>CAZVNC010000178.1:0-5802 GCA_964628305.1 uncultured Ideonella sp. | reverse complement strand
CCCTTCAGGTAGTCGTAGCCCCACTTCCACTGGCTGCCGGTGGCCTTGATCGTGAGATCGGCGCCGCTCGTGTCCTTCATCGCGACGACGACCTTGGTCGCCGGCAGCGCGAGCATGATGACGATCAGGAACGGCACGACAGTCCAGACAATCTCGACCGTCGTGCTTTCGTGGAAGTTCGCCGCCTTGTGGCCGCGCGACTTGCGATGCTTGATGATCGAATAGAACATCACGCCGAACACGCCGATGAAGATCAGCGTGCACACGATCATCACGAAGTTGTGCAGCCAGATCTGATCGGCAGCAATCGGCGTCACCGGCGGATGCAGATTGATCTGATTCACGGCCGGCCCGCCCGGAAGGTCATTCACGACGCGCGCCGCCGACGCCGCCAGCGTGGTAGCAGCGGCGAGCACGGCAACAAGAGCTTGCGAGAGCCAGTGGCTCGCGGACCGGAGATGGCGCGATCGGGTTTTCGGCATGTTCGTCATCGTCGTCATGGTGTCAAGACTCTCGCGGAATCACCGGACCGTCATAGGTTTCGTCGTTCACGCCGGGATGAAGTGCGGCTGCAACCCGTTCGCCTGCAACCTGCCCGTCCTGCCGCGCGGTTCGCCCGGCGCGCTGCTGCCAGCGGCGCAATGCCCAGCGCAGTTCGTCGGCCAACTGCACTCGCAACTCGGGCCGCAGGAAACGGCCGACGGCGATCCGCCCGCCCTGTCCCGACAGTTCGATCAGCGAGCGATCCCCATGCCGCGGCTCGACGCGAACCCAGCCCGGATTGAAGGCGACGCGTTCGACGCGGCTGCCCGAAGTGTTCTCGACCGTCAGCCGATCCTCGAGCAGATCGATGCGCTCGCTGTCGGCAGCATGGCGCGCGTAGACGAGCAGCGCAGCACCCACGAGCAGCATCTCGAGCCACGCAAACGGCATCACCATCGTCGCGCCTTGCAGCCAGAACAAGGCCGCCAGCCCGAGCGACAGCACGCACAGCGATGCGTAGAACCAGATCACCTGGCGCGGCGCGAGCGAACTGTTGCGCTTGAAGACCCACTGCACCGACCACGGTGTGCGGGCATCCTGGCCCTGCGGCCACGCGGCGCCACTCTCGCGCCCGAATCGGAACTGGACCCTGTGCGTCGAGGAGCGCCACGCTGGAGAGATGATGCTGGTCAACATGCTGATGGCGTTGAAATGCGAGGATCCCCTTGCGGATATTGCCACACGCCGCGCCCGGATCGAACAGTTCCGCCCGGCGCGGCGTCGCTGCGGGCCCTTGCCCGCGACAGGCGGCGGATTCTATCCCGCTGCGGCGGCGCACTCGAGCGTGGGGGAATCACCGATGCGCTTTGCGTGCCGACTTGAGCATCGCGCGCATGTCGCCGATCGAGACCGTGGTCGGCACGTCGGATCGCACGCGAGGCGCAGCCTTGAACGCGTGACCGTAGACGACCTCGAAGCTCATCGCGATCCGGCCATCGGCTGCAGCCAGTGTTGCCAGCGCAGCGTGCAACCGGGCCCGCCAGCGCGGCGTGCGCAGACCCGCAAATCGCCCCGCGGAGGCGTTCGCGCCGAGCTGCCTGAGCTCGGCCAGCAGCGCCTGCGGGCTGTCCCACGTCAGCGTGAGCCGCTCCTGATCCATCACCGGGTCGGCGAAGCCGGCATCGATCAGCATGTCGCCGAGGTCGTGCATGTCGACGAACGGCGCGCCCGGCGCCGGCCAGCCCATGCGCCGGTACAGCGCATGAAGCTCGCGCAAGGTGTCGGGGCCGAGGGTGGAGAACATCAGGAAGCCATCGACCGCCAGCGCACGCTGCCAGCGCTCGAACATCGCCGGCAGGTCGGCGACGGCGTGCAGCATCATGTTGGCCCACAGCAACTGTGCTGCGCCGGGCTGCGGCTCCTCGCCGCGCACCTCGACCGCGGCGCCGCGGCGCGCCGTCCACCACGGCCGCTGCGACGCATCGCGGCTGCGCGCCAACAACGCCTCGTCCGGTTCGAAGACGACGCGCCGCGCCTTCGGATACGCCGCGCGCAGCAAGGCGGCGCTGGCACCTGTATAGCCCCACCAGTCGAGCACCGTCGAAGGCTCGAGCCGCACGACGGGCAGTCGCTCGGCCATGCGTCCTGCGACTTCGGCGTGCAGCCATGGCGGTTGCGGATTGCGCGCCATGCGGCGCAGGGCGGCGCGAACCAGGTTCTGGTCGATGGCTCGCACGCCGGTCGCCGCCGGCTTCGGTTTCGAATCGGGCATCGCGGCAAAGTATATTGACCGCGGTGCCGCGCAGGATCGCTCGCCCGCGCGGGCCACATCCGGTGAACGGCCTTTATCGCAGCGACCCAAGGTTCTTCTCCCGCATGACCGGCCTTCGCCTCATCCCTGTCCTGTCGTCGCCGCTGCGCAGCCTGCCGACCCAATGTGCGCTGTGCAGGAACTGGTCTCGTGCGCGGCTGTGCGATGCCTGCATCGAGCGCTTCGCGCAGCCGCGCCCGCGTTGCGAGCGCTGCGCGATCGCAGTGCCGCCCGGCGTCGCGGCGTGTGGCGCCTGCACGCGCGAGCCGCCGCCTTTCGTGCGCGCCGTCGCCGCGGTCGACTACGCCCCGCCGTGGGACGATCTGGTGCGGCGCTTCAAGTTCGACGCCGCGCTCGATCTGGCCGACGCGCTGGCCTCCCGCATACTCGATGCCGTCACACGCAGCGCTGCGCAGCGGCCCGACTGGCTGCTGCCGGTGCCGCTCGCCGACGAGCGGCTGCGCGAACGCGGCTACAACCAGGCGTGGGAGCTTGCGCGCCGTGTCGCCCGCGCGCTGGCCTGCGCCAGCGATCCGCAGCTGCTGCTGCGCACCAAGCTCACGCCGCACCAGCTCTCGCTGCCGCCCGCCCAACGGGCCGTCAACGTGCGGGGCGCGTTCGCCGTCGAACCGCGCCGACGCCATGAGTTGCGCGATCGCGATGTCGCGCTGCTCGACGACGTGATGACGACTGGCGCGACGCTGTCCGAAACCGCACGCAGCGTGCTCCAGGCCGGCGCGGCATCGGTGCAGGTCTGGGTGCTGGCGCGCACGCCGCGCCCCGAGGGGGCGTAGGCGCCGTGTTCAACATCGTCCTCGTGCGGCCCGAGATCGCGCCCAACACCGGCAACGCGATCCGGCTCGCCGCCAATACCGGCTGCACGCTGCACCTCGTCGAGCCGCTCGGTTTTTCGATGGAGGATCGCCTGCTGCGCCGTGCCGGGCTCGACTACCACGAGACGGCGCGCGTGCTGCGCCATGCGTCGTGGCCGGCCTTCCTGAGCGAAGCGCAACCCGATCCAGCGCGCCTGTTCGCCTTTTCGACGCGCGCGCAACTGCGCTTCACCGAAGTCCGCTGGCAACCCGGCGACTGGCTGGTGTTCGGCGCCGAATCCTCGGGTCTGCCGGATGACGTGCGCGACGCGTGCGGGCAGCAGGTCCGCCTGCCGATGCGCCCGCGCCAGCGCAGCCTGAACCTGAGCAATGCGGTCGCGGTCGCGGTATTCGAAGCCTGGCGCCAGAACGGCTACGCGGGCGCCGCGTGACGGCCGCAGTGCAGACGCATCACTCCATCGTCACGCCGGCGGCCTTGATCACGCGCGCCCAGTTCTCACGCTCGCTGCGCATCAGCACGGCAAGGGCGTCGGGCGTCGTGCCCGCGGCCGTGAAGTACAGGTCGAGCATGCGGGTGCGCACAGCGTCGCTCTTGATGATGCGGATCAGCTCGCTCGATACGCGATCGACGATCGCCTGCGGCGTCCGGGCCGGCGCGAGCACGGCCTGCCAGGAGATCGCCTCGAATCCGGGATAGCCCTGCTCGGCGAAGGTCGGGATTTCGGGCAGCGACGCAACGCGTCCGAGCGTCGTCACGCCGAGCGCGTTGAGCTTGCCGGCGCGCACCTGTCCCATCGCCAGGCCAGGCACCATGAAGGACGCCTGAACCTGCCCGCCCAGAATCGCGTTCACCACCGCCGGGAAGCCCTGGTACGGCACGTGCACCAGTTCGAGCTTGGCGCGTGCCTTGAAGAGCTCCATTGCGAGATGCGACGCGCTGCCTTTGCCGACGCTGCCGTAGTTGAGTTCTCCCGGCTTGGCGCGCGCGACGCGAACGAACTCGGCCAGCGTCTTCGCGCCGAGCTTGGGATCGACGACCAGCACGTTCGGCGAGGTCGCGACCAGCGTGACCGGTGCCAGGTCCTTCGCCGGGTCATAGCCGAGCCTTTTCGTCAGCAGCGGCGCGGTGACGAGCGGGCCCTGGATCGTGAACAGGAAGGTGTAGCCGTCGGGCTCGGCGCGCGCCGCGGCACCGGTGCCGATGTTGCCGCCGGCGCCGGCGCGGTTGTCGATGACCACGGTCTGACCGAGCGCCGCACCGAGCGGCTCGCCGATCACGCGCGCGATGATGTCGGGCGAACTGCCGGCCGGGAACGGAACGATCAGCTTGATCGGGCGCGCCGGCCAGGCCTGCGCCACGGCCGGCAGTGCAAACGATGTGGCAGCCGCGGCCAGGCTGGTGAGTACGTGACGACGATCCATGATCTTTCTCCTCGATTCGATGGGATGAATACTGCCAACGGTGCGCGATCCGGGATCAGCCCTCGGCGCGCGCGCTGCGCCCCATCAATTGCGCGATCGCCTCGATCGGCGTGGTCTGCCCCTCGAGCACCTGGACGACGGATTCGGTGATCGGCATCTCGACGCCGAGCGCAATCGCGCGCGCGTTCACCGCGCCGGCGCACAGCACGCCCTCGGCCACATGGCCGAGTTGTTCGAGGATCGCGGGCAGCGCCAAGCCGCGGGCCAGCATCAGGCCGACCTGGCGGTTGCGCGACAGGTCGCCGGTCGCGGTCAGCACCAGATCGCCGAGGCCCGACAAGCCCATGAAGGTCTCGGCGCGCGCGCCGAGCGCGACACCCAGGCGCGTCATCTCGGCGAGACCGCGCGTGATCAGCGCAGCGCGCGCATTGAGGCCGAGCGACAGGCCGTCGGCAATGCCGGTGGCGATCGCCATCACGTTCTTCACCGCGCCGCCGACTTCGACGCCGATCGCATCGTCCGACGTGTAGATGCGCAACGCATCGCCGTGCAGCGCGCTGACGGCCGCATCACACAACGCGGCATCGGTGCTCGCCACGACGAGCGCCGACGGTTGGCCGCGCGCGACCTCGATCGCAAAGCTCGGCCCGGAGACGACGCCGACCCGCAGCCCCGGTGCGACCGCGGCCGCGACCTCGTGCGGCAGGCGCGCACCGGCAAACTCGAATCCCTTGCAAAGCCACAGCGCGCCCGGCGCGCCGTCGCCCGCTTGCGCGATCCGCTGCAGCATCTCGGCGAGTGCCGCGACCGGCGTCGCGATGATCGCGAGGCCGCCCTGCGCATGCACGAGCGCGGCGTCGAAATCGGACGTGACGCCAAGTTCGTCCGGCAGCGCGACGCCGTCGAGGTAGCGGTGGTTGGCGCGCTCGGCGCGCATCTGCACGCACTGCGCTTGGCTGCGCGCCCAGAGCAGCACGTCATTGCGCGCCGCGACGCTTGATGCAAGCGCGGTGCCCCAGGCACCTGCGCCGAAGACGGCGACTCTCACCGAGTGTGTCCGGTCGCCGCGCGGCGCCGACTCAACTGGGGCGCGGCGCCGGCAGCGCCGTCACGCTTCACGCCGAGGTGATGATGCCCGCCGGCGAGGTCGAGCCGTTGCCGTTCGCAGCCGCGGCCTGCTGCTTCTGCGCCTCGTACATCGCCTGGAAATTCACCTCCGCCAGCAGCACTGGCGGGAAGCCGGCGCGGGTGCAG
>CAZVNC010000177.1:0-5808 GCA_964628305.1 uncultured Ideonella sp. | reverse complement strand
CGAGATGCCGATTGCGCCACCGCCCCTGCTGCGCCGCGCTCATCGCGGCGAAGTCGCGCCCCATCAGATCGACGCTGCCGGCGCTCGGCGCTTCGAGCCCGCCGAGCAGGTGCAGCAGCGTGCTCTTGCCCGAACCCGACGCGCCGACGACGGCGAGCGTCTCGCCGGCATGCACGTGCAGGTTCACACCGCGCAGCACGTGGACGTCGAGCGCGCTGTCCTGGAAGCGCTTGTCCAAGTCGGCGCATTGCAGCACCACGTTGCGAGCAGGAATCCCGGCCGGCGCCGGGCCGCCCCAAGCGGGCCGGGCTCCCCCTTGGGGGGGCGACGCCGAAGGCGTCTTGGGGGCCAAATCACTCATAGCGCAGCGCCTGCGCCGGCTGCATGCGGCTCGCGCGCCAGCTCGGGTAGAGCGTCGCGACGAACGACAGCAGCAGCGAGATGGCGACGATCGGCGCAATGTCGCCGCGCTGCGGGTCGCTCGGCATGGTGCTGATCAGGTAAACGCTGCCGGGCAGGAAGCTCGTGTGCAGCAGCCGCTCGATGGCGGGCACGATGACGTCGATGTTGAAGGCGACGACGAGGCCAAGCGCCACGCCGCTCAAGGTCCCGATCACGCCCGACGCCGCGCCCTGGACCATGAAGATCGCCATCACCGAGCGCGGGCTCGCGCCGAGCGTGCGCAGGATCGCGATGTCGGCGCGCTTGTCGGTGACCGTCATGACGAGCGTCGAGACGAGGTTGAACGCGGCGACGGCAACGATCAGCGTCAGGATGATGAACATCAGCCGCTTCTCGAGCTGGACGGCGGCGAACCAGTTGCTGTTGGTGCGCGTCCAGTCGGTGACCGCTACATCCGGGCCGAGCGCGCGCTGCAGCTCGGCGCCGACTTCGCGCGCCTGGTTCAGATCCTTCAGCCGCAACTGGACGCCGGTCGGCCCGGCGACGCGAAACAGGCGCGCCGCGTCGCCCACGTCGATCAGCGCGAGGCCGCTGTCGTATTCGTAGTGCCCGGTGCTGAAGGTGCCGACGAGCGTGAACTGCTTCAGGCGCGGCACGACGCCGGCCGGCGTGATCTGCCCGCCGGGCGCGACGATCGTGATCTTGTCGCCCGGCTGCACGCCGAGCGCGCGCGCCAGTTCGGCGCCGAGGGCGATGTTCCAACTGCCCGGCGTGAGCTTGGAGAAGAGGCTGGCGTGGAGCCGGGCACCGAGCGCGGTCACCGTCGCCTCGTCGTCGGCCGAGATGCCGCGCACGATCGCGCCGCGCATCGTGTCGCCGCGTGCGATCAGCGCCTGCGCGGCGACGAACGGCGCCGCGCCCAGCACCTGCGGGTTGCGCCGCGCCGCATCGGCGGTGGCGCGCCAGTCGGGCAGCGCGGCGCCGTCGGCGGCATAGATCTCGACGTGCGCGACGACCGACAGCATGCGGTCGCGCACTTCCTTCTGGAAGCCGTTCATGACCGACAGCACGATGATGAGCGCCGCGACGCCGAGCGCGATGCCAAGCATCGACACCCCCGAGATGAACGAGATGAAGCCGTTGCGCCGCCCGCTGCGCCCCGAGCGCGTGTAGCGCCAGCCGATCTGCAGTTCGTAGGGGAGGTTCATGCAGGCGGGATGCTACCCGAGGGGCAGCGCCGCCCCGGTGCGCCGCGCGCAGGGACGGCGCCGCGCGGCGGCTGCGGCTTCTATACTGTTCGGCCCTGACGAAAGCGGCGACCATGAAGCACCTGACCCCGAGCGAAGCCCAGGCCTTCCTGCACGAACACGCGGACGCCTTGTTCATCGACTGCCGCAGCGAGATGGAGTACCTCTTCGTCGGCCATCCGCTGGGCGCGCTCAACGTCGCCTGGAACGACGGCCCCGACTGGGAGATCAATCCGCACTTCGTCGGCCAAGTCACGAAGCTGGCCGGCACCAACCACGCGAAACGCCCGATCGTGCTCATCTGCCGCAGCGGCAACCGGTCGGTCGACGCCGGCATCGCGCTCGAGAAGAAGGGCTTCTCGGCGGTCTACAACGTGCTGAACGGCTTCGAGGGCGACCTCGACGACAACCGGCATCGCGGCACCGAAGGCGGCTGGCGCTTCGAGGGCCTGCCGTGGGAGCAGTGCTGACGTTGTACGGCGCGGCGGGCTCCGGGTCGGCCGCGATCGAAGCCGCGCTCGTGCTGTGCGGCGCCGACTACCGCGTCGTCACCGCCGCGACCTGGGAGGCCGACTCGGCGCTCGACGAACTGCGCCGCGCAAACCCCTTGCAGCAGATTCCGACCCTCGTCCTCGCCGACGGCAGCGTGCTCACCGAAAGCGCGGCGATCCTGATCCACCTCGGCCTCACTTATCCAGCGTCGAATCTCCTGCCGCCCGACCCCGCGGCGCGCGCGCAGGCGATCCGCGCCCTCGTCTACATCGCCGCCAACTGCTACGCGGCGATCGGCGTCATCGACTATCCCGAACGCTGGTGTGCGGACCCCGCCGCGACCGAGAGCCTGCGCAGCGGCGCGCGGGCGCGGCTGCACCGCTACTGGGACGTTTTCGCCGATACCTTCGCCGCCCCGCAGCCCTTCTTCGGCGGCGCGGCGCCGGGCGCGCAGGACATCCTTGCCGCAGTCGTGTCGCGCTGGTCCGGCGCCCGGACGCACCTTCAGCGTGCGCGGCCGGCGTTGCACGCGCTGGTCGGTCGCGTCGATTCTCACCCGGCGCTCGCCCCGGTTTTCGCGCGGCATTGGCCGGGATGAGGCGCTGACGGGTGAGGGGAGAAGCCGCGATGCGCGAGCTTCGATTCAGGGTCTACGGACGGCTGATCGCCGTTGTGCGCCGCGACGAGAACTGGACCGCGTTCCAACTTGGCGCCGACGGCAAGCGACGTCCGGCGGATTTCGTGATCCCCGATTTCGTCACCGAAGACGAACTCTGCGAATATCTCGCCGACCTGTTTCACGAAGCGGCGACGCCGACGAACGGCGACGTGCAAAGGATCGAATGAGCCGGGCGCGGCGCGTGACGCGGTGGCTCAGCGCGACCTGACGATCCACGCCCGAGTCCATGCCCAAGCGGCGCGAACGCGTCTTGCGCGATCCTCGAACAGGAACGATCCGGCGAGCACCAGGATCGCCGAAACGAGCCCCGTCAGCAGCGCCTCGGCGTGCCTGAATCCGAAGTGATTCGGGTGCGACCAGGCGTCGGCGAACGCTGTCAGCAGGCCGACGAGGAGCGCATTGCCCCAGCGGTTGCCGTACAGGCGTCCGATCGGGGTGATGCTCAGCAGCAGTGCGAGCAGGCCCGTGACGAGGCCGGTCTGCAGCGCCAGCGCCCAGTGCGCGGCGCTCAGGAGGTTGCCGAAGCTGCCCGGCATGCAGCCCATGCACGCGGTCGTCGGTTGCCAGAAGCGCTGGATGAAGATCCACGCGCGCTGCCTGAGGCTGTAGGTCGGGATCGTCATTGCCGATTGCGCTTTGGTCGAGCGGCTGGGCGGCAGGCTCAACGCATCCGGCCGGACCGACTGGCTCAGTCCGGCAGCGACGGCAGGATCACGACCTTGCCTGTCGCGCTGCGCGACGCCAGCGCACCGAGCGCCTGCGGCGCCTGCGACAGCGGGTAGCGGGCGCTGATCAGCGGCCTGAGTTTGCCCTCGCGCAGCCAGCCGACCAGTTGCGCCATCGCCGCCAGGTTCGCTTGCGGCTCATGGCGTGCGAATTCGCCCCAGAACACGCCGACGAGCGACGCTTCCTTCAGCAGCGGCAGGTTCAGCGCGATCTTCGGAATCTCGCCGTTCGCGAAGCCGATCACGAGGTAGCGCCCGCGGCGCGCGATCGAGCGCAATGCGGGCTCGGTGTAGCCGCCGCCGACCGGGTCGTAGATCACGTCCGGGCCCTTGCCGCCGGTCGCCTCTTTCAGCGCGGCGCGCAGATCCTGCGTTGCATAGTTGATCAGCACATCGGCCCCGTGCGCCTTGCAGACGGCGAGCTTGGCGTCGCTCGACGCGGCGGCGATGACGCGTGCGCCGACCGCCTTGCCGATCTCGACCGCCGCGAGGCCGACGCCGCCCGCCGCGCCGAGCACGAGCATCGTCTCACCCGCCTTCAACTGGCCGCGGTCGACGACCGCATGGTGCGATGTGCCGTAGGCCATCGTGAACGCCGCCGCGACCTCGGCGGCGATGCCCGGCGGGATCGGAATCAGTTTGCCCTCGGGTGCCACGGCCTGCTCGGCGAAGCCGCCGAGTCCGACGAAGGCGATCACCTTGGCGCCGACCTTCACGCTCGTCACGCCTTCGCCGAGCGCGCTGACCGTGCCGGCGATCTCGGTGCCTGGCGTGAACGGCAACTCGGGCCTCAACTGGTACTTGCCCTGGATGAGGAGCACGTCGGGGTAGTTCACCGACGCCGCATCGACCTCGATCAGCACCTCGCCGGCCTGCGGGTGCAAGGCCGGCAGTTCTTCGACGACGAGCGATTCGGGCGGGCCCCAGGCGTGGCAGCGAACGGCTTTCATTGCGTGAACTCTCTCGGTTGGATCGGCGCCCGCAATGGCGGGCGGCGCGCCGCACGCTGCGCGTCAGGCGGCCTCGCAGTTTATGTCGTGCTTGCGGCGGTGATCCGCAGCGCCGGCCGGTATCAGGGAAATGCCGGAGCCGGCCGCCGCCCGGACCGATCGGACCGAGGTCGCTCCGTATAGTCGCGCATGGTCCGCGTGGAGCCGTCTTGAACCCCCGCAAGCCGCCGTGGTGGGAGCAGTTGGAAGAGCGTGCGTCGCAGCCGCCTTGCGTGCCGCGTCGCCCGCTGCTGCTTGCAGATGACGATGCGCCGATCGGTTCGATCGAGCCGCTGCTCGCCGACGCGCTGCGTGCCGCGGGTATGCTGCTGGCGCCGCAGGATGGCGCCGAGTGCATCGATGGCGCTGCCGACGCGGGTCTGGCGCGCGTCGCGCGCTGGCTGTTTGCGCAAGGCCTGTGCGGTAAGTGGCGCGGTGAGCTGTTGGCCGTGACCGATGCATCTCTGCGCCGCCGCGCGGTCGTCGAGCGTGCCGCCGTGCGGCCGCTGGGCATTGCGACCTTCGCCGTGCATCTGGTCGGCTTCACGCCCGCGGGCGGGGTCTGGATCCAGCAGCGCGCATTGGACAAGGCGACCGATCCGGGCCGGTGGGACACGCTGGTCGGCGGTCTCGTCGCGGCCGACGAGGACGACGCCCTCGCGCTCGAACGCGAGGCCTGGGAGGAGGCCGGCCTGCACCTGCATGCCTTGCACGCGTGCGCGACGACCGACCGCATCACCGTGCGCCGGCCAGTGCGCGAGGGCTACATGGTCGAGCACATCGCCGTCTTCGAGGCCGTCGTTCCGGACGGCACGCAACCGGTGAATCAGGACGGCGAGGTGGCGCGCTTCGAGTGTGCGGCCCCGGGCGATCTGGTCGAGCGCCTTGCCGCCGGGGCCTTCACGCTCGAAGCCGGGCTGATCCTCGCTCGCTGCCTGGCGCGGCGCGGGCTGCTCGGATGATCTGGCGTATGGTGCAAACTCTGGCGCGTCGGTGGGTTCGACCCGAAGTGGCGTGAACCCGACGCAGTCCGATCGTCCACGTCTGCCCCATGACACGCCCGAACATCGTCTTCATCGTCGCCGACGACCTCGGTTTTGCCGATCTCGGCTGCTATGGAGGACGACTGCCTGTCTCGCCGGTTCTCGACCGCATGGCAGCCAATGGCCTGCGCTTCACGCAGGGCTATGCGAACTCGCCGGTCTGCTCGCCTACGCGTTTCGCGTTGATGACCGGCCGCTACCAGTACCGGCTGCGCGGCGCTGCGGAGGAGC
>CAZVNC010000176.1:5526-5825 GCA_964628305.1 uncultured Ideonella sp. | reverse complement strand
AGAACGTCATCCGCCACGAGCACATGGCGGCGATGAAGGACCAGGCGATCGTCTGCAACATCGGCCACTTCGACAACGAGATCGACGTCGCATCGCTCGCGAAGTGCGAGTGGGAAGAGATCAAGCCGCAGGTCGATCACGTGATCTTCCCCGGCGCGGACGGCCGGCCGGCCAAGCGCATCATCCTGCTCGCGAAGGGCCGGCTCGTGAACCTCGGCTGCGGCACCGGGCACCCGAGCTTCGTGATGTCGTCGAGCTTCGCGACCCAGACGATCGCGCAGATCGAACTCTTCGCGCAC
>CAZVNC010000176.1:0-5516 GCA_964628305.1 uncultured Ideonella sp. | reverse complement strand
CGATGCGTACGACGTGGGCAAGGTCTACGTGCTGCCGAAGCACCTCGACGAGAAGGTCGCGCGGCTGCATCTGAAGAAGGTCGGTGCGATGCTGACCGAGCTCACCGACGAGCAGGCGGCCTACATCGGCGTGCCCAGGCAGGGGCCGTACAAGCCGGACTCGTATCGGTATTGATTGACGCAGAGATGATATGGCGCCATAGTGGAACCATGGTTTCATTCTGGAGCTGAAACGTGCCTGTCAATCTGTCGATCAAGGAAGTGCCCGACGCCACGGCCGATCGCCTGCGCGCCCGAGCCGAACGCAATCACCGGTCGTTGCAGGGCGAACTGATGGCCATCATCGAGCGCGCGGCCAACGAGATGCCGCAGCCCGATCCCGCGGCGGCCCTGAGGTCCACGGCTCGCGAGCAGCCACGGCGCGGCTGGAAGACGGTCGAGGATCTGGTGGCCGAACGTCGTGCGGCCGGCGCGCCGCCCTTTGTCGCGCCGACGGGCGTGCCGCTGGCGGTGGACATCATCCGCGCGGACCGCGACCGCCGATGACTTCGTCCGGCGCCCCACCTGCGTCGCGAGTGCTCTACGTCGCCGAGCCCACGGCGGCGTGGGCGCAGCGCCTGCCCGTGGTGGCGGACTGCAGCGTCGTTGCGGCTCTGGTCTTCGCCGAGCCGTCGTGCGGCGAAGCCGCCGCGTTGCTGAGCCACAAGGCCCTGCACGCGCCGGCCCTGCTGCCGTTCGAGCTGGCCAATGTCGCGCGAACCAAGCTGCGCGCCGGCGCGCCGGACGGGCAGGTGGCAAGTGCCGTGCGCGACTTCACCGAGCAGCGCATCGAGCTGCACTCGGTGCCGTCCGAGGCGATGCTGCAACTCGCGCTGGACTTCGAGTTGAGCGCCTACGACGCCGCCTACCTTTGGCTGGCGGCCGAACTGAAGGCGCCGTTGGCGACCTTCGACCGCGGGCTTGCCAAGGCGGCGCGCGAGCACCTGGGCAACCTGGAGTGAACATCATGACTGCCGCTGCAAGTCGATGCGTGCCGATCAAATGATCCTCGCGCGCGGCCTCGCGCCGACGCGCAGCGCCGCGCGCCGGCTGATCGATGGCGGCGCGGCGCAGTGGCGCGCGCCGCGCGGCTGGACCCGTTGCGCCAAGGCCGGCGAGGAGCTGCCCGCCGACGCCGAGTTGCGCGTCACCGACGACGCCGAGCTGCGCTGGGCGTCCCGCGCGGGCCTGAAGCTCGACGCCGCGCTCGAACGGATCGCGCTCGACGTAAGCGGCATGGTGTGCCTCGACGCTGGCCAGAGCACCGGCGGCTTCACCGACGTGCTGCTCGCGCGCGGTGCGGCGCACGTGGTCGGCTTCGACGTCGGGCACGGACAACTGCTGGCGCGGCTGCGCGACGATCCCCGCGTCGTCGCTCTCGAGGGATTGCACGTGCGCGAACTCGCCGGATCGGCACTCGCCGCGCATGCGCCCGCAGCGGGCTTCGATCTGGTCGTTGCCGACCTTTCGTTCATCTCGCTCGCCGGTGCGCTGGTGCATCTGGCGCCTTGGATCGAGTCGGGCGGCCATGCGCTGCTGCTGGCCAAGCCGCAGTTCGAGGTTGGGCGGGCGCATGTCGGCAAGGGCGGGCTGGTGAAGGACGCGCGGCAGATTGCCCGCGTCGAGACGATCTTTCGCGATGCCTGCGCCGGCGTCGGCTGGACGATGCGCGACTACTTCGCGAGCCCGGTCGCCGGGGGCGACGGCAACACAGAGTTCTTTGCCTGGGCGACGGCTCCGGCGCGGGAGCAGGCATGACTTCGACGGCGCTGCCGATCAGCTTCGAGTTCTTTCCCCCGAACACGCCGGTCGGCGACGAGAAACTCGTCGATGTGGTGCGCCAGCTCGGCGCGCTCGGCCCCGAGTTCTTCAGCGTCACCTACGGCGCCGGCGGCTCGACGCGCGAGAAGACGCTGCACACGGTGCGCGCGATCGCGCAGGCCGGTTACGAGGCCGCGCCTCATCTGTCGTGCGTCGGCTCGACGAAGGACAACTTGCGCGAGATTCTCGCCACCTACCGCGCGCACGGCTTTCGCCGCATCGTCGCGCTGCGCGGCGACCTGCCGAGCGGCACCCACACCGCGGGCGAGTTCCGCTATGCAGCCGAGCTGGTGCGCTTCATTCGCGAGACGCAGGGCGCCGACTGGCACATCGAAGTGGCGGCCTATCCCGAATACCACCCCGGCGAGCGCTACGCCGCGCGCGACCTGCGCTTCTATGTCGACAAGGTCAACGCCGGCGCCAATTCGGCGATCACGCAGTTCTTCTTCAACCCCGACGCCTACTTTCACTTCGTCGACCAGACGCGCGCGCTCGGTGCACAGGTGCCGATCGTGCCGGGCATCATGCCGTTTCACAACTTCGCGCGCATCGCCCAGTTCGCGGCGCGCGACGGGATCGAGATTCCGCGCTGGGTCGCGTTGAAGATGGAGGGCTTCCTGGACGACGCGGCGTCGATCCGCGCGTTCGGGCTCGACGTCGTCACGGCGCTGTGCCGCCGCCTGATCGAAGGCGGCGCCCCGGGCCTGCACTTCTACACGATGAACCAGGCGCCGCTTGTCGTCGAGCTCTGCGCGCGACTCGGCTTGTCGCCAAAGGCCTGATGGTCAGCCGCGCTGCCACATCACGCCGTCTTCGGTGAGCACGGCGTCGAGCTCGAAGTCGAGCAGGCCGGGGCGCAGGAGCGGCAGGAAGCCCTGCGCAAAGCTCACGCCGACCGTCATCGGCTGCGGCCTCAGCGTGCGCATCGTGCGCTCGAAGAAGCCGCCGCCGTAGCCCAGACGCACGCCGCCCGGGCCGTAGCCGAGACAGGGCACGACGAGCAACTCGGGTGCCAGCGCTTCGGTGCCTTTGGGCTTGGGAATGTCATACGCGTCGGGCTCCATCGGGCAGCCGGGGAACCAGAGGTGCCAACGCAGCGACCCCGACTCGCGATCGACGCGCGGCAAGCCGATGCGGCGCGTGACGCCGTCCGGCGCGCCTTCGGTCCAGCGATAAAGCGCCGGCAGCGGATCGAACTCGCCCTTGATCGGCCAGTAGGCGCCGATGCTCGTCTCGTGCCGGCCGACGAGCCAGACGCGCAGCACGTCCTGCAAGGCCGCGATCAGATCGATCCGGCCGGCGAGCGCCTCGCGCGCCGCGATCAGCTTGCGGCGCAGTTCAGCGCGCGCCTCGTCCGCTTCGGTGTGTCGCATGTCGTCCTTCGATGGGCTCGTGGGGTGCGCCGCAAACGTGTGATCGTCGCGCTCAGCAGACGACGCCCGCTTCGGTGACGACCAGTGCGAGCGGCTGGTCATGCGGCTGCGCACTCCAGTCGGCCGGCGCGATCTCGGCCGCGGACCAGGCGACACCGATGGCCGTGACGTGCGGGTGCAGCGCCAGCCAGCGGTCGAAGTAGCCGCCGCCGTAGCCGAGTCGAAAGCCCGCACGCGTGAAGCCGACGCAAGGCACGAGCACGACGTCGGGGACGACGACGGCTCCGGCTGCAGGCGCCGCAAGACCGCATTCGTCCACCGTGTCGGGCGGGTCGCCGTTCCAACTGCGATAGTGCATTTCGCGCGGTTCGCGTTGCGCAAAGGGCAGAGCGAGCGTCGGGCTTGCGCAGCCCGCAACCCGCAACGCGTCGCATGGGTTAAATTCCCCACGCACCGGCCAGAACAAGCCGAGGCTTGCGGGCTCGAGATCGCGCAGCAGATGCGCAAGGTGCCCGGTCAAGGCATGCTGGGCTGCGGCGGCGCTCGCGCCGCGCGCGAATCGCTCGCGGTCGGCGAGCAGGCGCCGACGCAGGGCGACCCGGTTTGCGGGTGGATGACCGCTCTCTTCGGCTTCTTCGGCGGCCCGGATGACGGTCATAGTGAGAACGAACAGGACATGAATCGATCGAGTTCAGTATATGGGCGCCTCGTCGCCGCGGTGATCGCGGCGATCGCGGTGTGGGCGGTAGCAACGCCGGTTGCGGCGCAGAGCGGCAACGACACGGTGCTCGAAGCGCGCGATGCGTTTCGCAAGAAGAACACCAGCCGCCTGGCCGCTGCGCGCGCGGCGGCACAGGCCGATCAGCATGCACTGCTGCCCTGGGTCGAGTACTGGGAGCTGACGAACCGGCTTGCGAGCGCGCAGCAAGACGAGATCAACGCCTTCTACACGCGCTGGAGCGGGACCTACGTCGAAGACCGCCTGCGCAACGACTGGCTGCTCGAGTTGGGCCGGCGCCGCGACTGGGCCAACTTCGCGATCGACTATCCGCGCTTCCGCATGAACGACGACCGCGAGGTGACATGCTACGCCCTGCTCACCGAGCATCTTGCCGGACGCGATGTGCGGGACGCCGCGCGCAGCGCGTGGCTCGCGCAGCGCGATGCGGATGACGGCTGCGCGCTAATGGCGCAGACGCTCTACGGCGCGGGCAAGTTCACCGATGCCGATATCTGGCTCAAGGCACGCCGCGCAATCGACAGCAACCGTCCGCAAGCGGCCAGGCAGGCGGTCGGGATGATGGCGCCGCAGTGGTCGAAGCGGTTCGCCGACGCGCTCGACGCGCCGCCGCGCTACCTCGCACGACACGCTTCGACGGCGACGCGCAGCCAGGCCGAAATGGCGGCGTTGGCGTTGATCCAGCTGGCGGACAAGGACCCCGAGCTGGCGGCGACGATGCTTGCCGATCGATGGGAGCGCGACCTTCCGGCCGACCTCGCGGCCTGGGCCTGGGCTTCCGCCGGCAGGGAGGCGGCGCAGAGCCTCTCGCCGCAGGCGCCGGCCTACTTCCAGCGGGCGGCCAAGACGGCAGCCAAGTCCAAGCAGCCGATCGAATGGAGTGACGACACCCTCGCCTGGAAGGCGCGGGCCGCGCTGCGCAGCGACAGCCCGGCGCGCTGGCCGCAGGTGCTGCAGGCGATTGGCGCCATGAGCGCGGACGAGCAGCGCGATGCGGCGTGGGTCTACTGGCGCGCCCGCGCGCTGCAGGCAACGGCGACGGACCCGAAGGCGGCCGACCCCGAAGCGAACCGGCTGCTCGAGTCGATCGCCGGCGAGATGAACTTCTACGGCACGCTTGCGGCCGAGGATCTCGGCCGGCCAGCCACGCTCGCCCCCGAGCCGGCAGCATTGACGGCGCAGGAGCGTGCCGCTGCGGTGCGCAATCCCGGGCTTTCGCGCGCCTTGCTGCTGATTTCGATCGGCCTGCGCAGCGAGGGCGTTCGCGAATGGAACTTCACGCTGCGCGGGATGCAGGATCGCGAACTGCTCGCCGCGGCGCAGCTCGCCTGCGACATGGAGATCTGGGATCGCTGCATCAACACCAGCGACCGCACGCGCGCCGAGATCGACATGGCGCAGCGCTTTCCGATGCCGTTTCGCAAGGACGTGGTCGCACGTTCGCGCGAGATCGGCCTCGATCCGGCCTATGTCTACGGCCTGATCCGGCAGGAGTCGCGATTCATCATGGACGCACGATCCAGCGTCGGCGCGTCGGGCCTGAT